>JANXAA010000155.1 GCA_025061865.1 Acidobacteriota bacterium
GGCCTGCCGGGCGTGCGATTTCAACCGACAGCCTTCCGACCCCAATTTCATAAATATGCAGGTCAAGTCTGCGGGGGTGTCTTCGTCCACGTGACGGACGTCCGACGATTTCGACCCTTTCGGACAGGCGTCGCCGTCGTCGCCACGCTCCGGTGGATGTACCCCGAGGCCTTCCGATGGCGGACGGAGCCGTATGAATTCGTCGCAGACCGCCCAGCCTTCGACCTCCTGTGCGGGACGTCCGCCATCCGGGCGGCTATCGAGGCTCTCCCGCCCCCTGCTTCAGGGGCGACGTCGACGCCTCTGACCGCCTTGCCCCTTCAGGGAGCGGGCCAAGGTAAGGGGTCGGTAAGTCGGCCCTCCCTCGGAGCTAAATCCGCCGACCCGTTCACCCCCCTCTGGAGCTTGCTCCGTCGGTACGACCGCCAGGCCCGCCGCTGGCGATCCCGTAGCCGCCCCTATTGGCTTTACCCCCTGTAATGCTTTAGGAACCCCGCCCCAGCGAGCAGAGCGTGGTAAAATAACCCCAGTCGCTCCCTCTTGAGGGTCGCAACTGGGGTAAATGGTAGAAAATCGAAGAACCGAGAGGCCCTCATGGAGACGCGCCTCAAGGTCATTCGACGGGTACGGGCACGGATTCAGCGACCCGGAAGAACGAGATGTCGACCCACTATGTCCTCGTCGACCCCGTCCTGCAGGCTTTAGGGTGGGACACCGAGGACCCCGATCAAGTCATCCCCGAGTTTCAGACGGAAGTCGGCTGTCCGGACTCCATTTCTCGACCTACGGGTCAGTCGGGACTCGGCTGGTGAAGTTGCCCGGGCGCTCCTGGCCCTGGGGTGGCCGGCGATGCCTGCCGTCGAGCCGGCACCGGCATCGGTCGTGCCGTCCCCTGAGGCACCGCAACGGCAATTCCCTAAGGAGAGGTTGGGTTTCGATGGCCAAACTGGTCTGGATGCGAAAGCAGTATAAGGCTGGACCGACTCCGCCTCGGCAGATTCGCCGCCCGGACGGGCAGACGAAATCCGTCTCGTCCTGGACGCACACTGCGGTCGTTGTGCTGTTCGTCTCTTGCGAGAAGCGGGTGTGGATCCCGAAGCGGAACGCCCCGCCGGAGCAATTTTAGGTCTATAGCCAGTGGTTCCCCAAGACATGAATGTGCCCTTAGTCAGCCTATTTCGGGGAGGTCTGCTAAGTCCTGATGCACGGGGTCACCCTCAAGGTGCAGGACCTCATGATCGCGCACGTTGCAACGAGGACTGACGGAGTGGCCCTTGGAGGGCGGATTTCAGCCAGCCTTCCCTCCTGCCAGCACCTTCAAGCCATGATTTCCATGAGGCTCGCCAGCGAAGCTTCTGGGACCTGAACCACGTTCCCCGTAGGAGTCGTGTGAGAGCCTTTAAGGCTTATGGCTCCATCGGCCGGGGGACAATGGGCCCGAGGGCCCAAGGGCGGAGTGTAACCTTCCCCCGGAAGAGGCTTCTAATCTACGGGACACGATGGGCTGGGTGAAGCTTGCCCCGCCCGAATTCTGGCACGGAGGGCCTGGACTGGTTCCAGGCCGACGGCGTAGGGCGGTGCTTGTACCCTACCGTCGGTGTTCTGCTTACCTGCCCATCCAGCCAATAAGTTCACCGAGCGGAAAATGAGCGCCCGAGGGTCTATACTTGTTACCCGGTGTCGGGTCCTGGATGTCAGATGTCGGGGATCGGGAGGCACAGGTCAGGGCTCAGGCGCTTTTCCTGACCCCTGATCTCCGATTCCTAACAGTCGAATACCCAACACCTGACGCCGAGGAGTACGCTTCGTGAGGTGCATCATGGCTTTGATTTCTTCTCGAGACGCCGAAGTGTTGAGAAAGCGGTTCGCCGCCGAGCTTCGGGACCCCGTGGACCTGTGGGTCTTTACCCAGGTCCTAAACTGCCCGACCTGCCCGATGGCCTTACAAATTGCCCAGGAGCTGGGTGCCCTGACGGACAAGATCCGGGTCGTCGAGAAAAACCCCCTAATCGACGTGGACGACGCCCGAGGGCTGGACGCCTCGATGGTTCCGGCTTTTGTCTTGCGGACGACTCAGTCGGACGGCCGGATTCGGTACTACGGACTGCCGTCGGGCTATGAGTTTTCGGTCCTGGTCGAGACCCTTGTTGCGTTGTCCCGTCAGGAGAGTTTTCTGGAGCCCGAGTTGGTCGAGCGCCTACAGGCCCTGACGGCCCCGATGACCGTGCGGGTCTTCGTTACGCCGACGTGTCCCTACTGTCCCCAAATGGCCTTCCTGGCTTATCAGATCGCCATGGTCCGGCCCAATGTAACGGCGGAAGTCATTGAGGCGTCCGAATTTCCTGAGGTCTCGACCCGTTATCAGGTCCGAGCCGTTCCCCGGACGGTCGTCAACGACCGCCACGTCGTCGAGGGGTCTGTGCCGCCGGAGGTGTTCATCGAGGGCCTCCTGCAATTGCAGGACAAGGCTCCCGAGGCGGGGACTTCGGGTTCGAGTCTGATCATCGTGCCGGGGCGGTAAGGTCACCCCTGACGGACTAAAGGGACGGGCATGGTCGGGCATCCGGGCTGGCGGGAGATCTTAGAGGCGTGGAGCCGGGTCCGAGTCCTCTTGGTCGGGGACTTCCTCTTGGACCGGTGGATTTATGGGACCATCGACCGTATCTCTCGGGAGGCCCCGGTCTTCATCGTCGAACACGAGACTGAATCGTGGGGCCTGGGCGGAGCGGCTAACACAGCGGCCCAGCTTCGGGCCTTCGGGGCCGAGGTCTGGGCCGTCGGATGGCTCGGCGAGGACGCCGCTGGGGAACGGCTCCTGCACATGCTTCAGGAGCGGGGCGTCCGGACGGACGGGATGGTCTGGCTGGGTGACCGTCCGACGGTCGTCAAGACCCGTATCGTGGCCGGTCCGCCTTATGCCGTCAAACAGCAGGTCCTCCGTCTGGACCGGGGTCGGAGTGCGGCCGACGCCGACGGCTATATCGAGCGGGTCCTTCGGTCTTTCTCGACGCTCCTGCCAGTGGCTGACATCGTCTTGGTCTCCGACTATGGCTACGGAGCAGGTCAACCGGGCATGGCCGCCACCTTGGTCCGGATGGCTCGGTCAGCGCACGTTCCCCTTATCGGGGATTCCCGATACAGCCTGCCCGCCCTCCGAGGGGCCGATGCCTTGACGCCCAACGAGTCGGAATTGGCCGCCGTCACGGGCCGTTCGTGGCGGGACGTCGAAGGCCTTTTTCCCGTCGCCCGGGACTTCTGTCATCAGATAGAGTTAGCAGCCCTCTTAGTGACCCGTGGCTCCCAAGGGATGGCTCTTTACGAGCGAGAGACCGCTCGGTGGACGACCATTCCCGTCCATGGCTCGCCGGTCCCCGTCGACGTGGCCGGCGCTGGAGATACGGTCCTGGCGACATTCGGCCTGGCCTACGCCGTGACCCGGGACTTCCGGACGGCCGCCCGTCTGGCGAACGTAGCGGCCGGGATCGTCGTCATGAAGAAAGGCGTGGCTCAAGCGACGGTCGAGGAGCTTCGGCAGGCGATAGAGGGAGACAGGCAGGCAGATAGGTAGATGGGCAGGCGGCCATGGCCCGGGTAGCGGAGGTATAACGCCTGACCCAGATATAGGAATCACTTGGCGAAGAGCGGTTCGGGATGAAAGCCCGAATCCGACGGGTGGCCGTCTCGATCGCTGTCAATATTGCCGATACCGCCTCTATGGGTGGCCCAAGTTCCCGGAAGGAACAGGGAGAGGCCCTTTGAGAAGGAGGATCCACCCATTGAGGCGGGCCTTGCGTCGCTGGAAGGCTCACCGTTCTCCGCCCGAGACGGCTTAAAGAGGCAATCTTGCCTGATCCACTTGCCCATCGGCCTACCGGCCTATCTGCTCACCCGCCCAGAAAGCCTCGTTCAACTGCTCGCAGACGGCCATCGGCTCCAGACTCCCTGTCAGGACCCGACCCAAGACGATCCAGTCGGCCCCAACCTGGAGGGCCTCTATCGGCGTCGCCCATCGGCGTTGGTCGTCGGTCGGCGCCTCCAAGCGGACGCTCGGCACGACGGTCCGGAAGTCAGGCCCGTACTTCTGCCGGATCGTCGGGACCTCCCCGGCCGAACAGACGACACCGTCCAAACCGGCCTCGAAGGCCCATCCGGCCAAACGCTCGGCCCAGGCTTCCGGCGAGCCCCTCGGGTCCCAAGGTGGCCAGTCGTGACTCGTCAGGACGGTGACAGCGATGAGGAGAGGACGATCCAGCCACGCTTGAGCCGTCTGGGCCAGCGACCGAAGGGCTTCGGGCCCGCTGAGGGCATGGAAGTTGACCATTTCCACCCGCAGGTGATAGGCAGCCCGGAGGCCGCTCTCCATCACGCTGGGGATGTCGTGAAATTTCAGGTCCAGGAAGACGCGGGCACCCATCTGATGGATGGTGTGAATGAGAGCGGGCCCATGTCGCAGGAAGGCGACAGGGCCGACCTTAAACCAGGTGACCCAAGGCCGCAGGCGCTCGACCCACGTCAGGACGTCCAGCAGGGAGGTCTGGTCCAGGGCTACGATGACCCGGTCCCACCAGGGATGTCGATGAAAAGCCGTCCGGTGCATAACGGAAGATGGGAGGATAAAAATGCAGGACGCAGGATACAAGACGCAGGATACAAGATGCAAGCCCCGATCGCTAAAGCGGGGTCGTTTATTATTAATTATTTATTATTAATTAGATGTTAGATGAGGGGGGCCGGGTCTCAGGTCCTAAGAAAAGAGACCCCGACCCCATCGGGGTCCGGCGAAGGGAGTCTCGAAGGCAAGTCTGTAATCCGTAGTCTATGGCCCCTTTCCGGGCCCGTCTTCTCCCCGTGCGCTTGAGGTCCGAGGGCGGAACGTCTACGATCACGACGATGAGGCGCCGGGACGCCGACGGAGGCGGGCCATGACCCAGTGGGCATGGGAGCCCTCACCCGAAGCCATCGAGCGGAGCAATGTCTATCGCATGATGCAGAAGTATGGCTTCCGGGACTACGCCGACTTCTGGCGACAGTCCGTCGAAGACGTCGCCTGGTTTTGGCAGGTCATGGACCGGGAGCTGGACCTGGCGTGGCAGAAACCTTACGAGCAAGTGCTGGATACTTCCCAGGGCTGGGCCTGGGCCCGGTGGTTTATCGGGGGCCGCTTCAATGTGACGTATACCTGCCTGGACAAGCACGTGGCGGCCGGCCGGGCCTCGAAGGTTGCCTTCATCTGGGAGGGTGAGGACGGTCGGACCGAGCGCTATACGTATGGGGACCTGACCCGTTGGACGCTCCAGGTCAGCCATGCCCTCAAGGACCTGGGCCTCCAAGCCGGTGACCGGGTCGGTCTCTTCCTCCCGATGGTTCCCGAGATCGTACCCGCCTTGCTGGCTATCGCCCGTCTGGGAGGCATAGTCGTTCCGATGTTTTCTGGCTACGGACCGGACCCCATCGCCGTCCGGCTTCGGGACAGTGAGGCCCGCTTCCTCATCACGGCCGACGGGTTTTACCGGCGGGGTCAGTTCGTCCCGATGAAGGAGACAGCCGACGTCGCGATCGCCACGGCCCCGACGGTGGAGCGGGTCCTGGTCGTCCGCCGGACGAACCAGACGGTGTCTTGGGATCTCCGCCGGGACGTCTGGTGGCACGAGGTCGTCGACTCGGCACCGGACACGCCCCTCATGGAGGCGACCGAGCCCGAGACGCCCTTCATGTTGATCTACACCTCCGGCACGACGGGCCGTCCCAAGGCGACTGTTCACGTGCACGCCGGCTTCCCCGTCAAGTCGGCCCAAGACATCTATCACTGCTTTGACCT
>JANXAA010000156.1 GCA_025061865.1 Acidobacteriota bacterium
GGTCGTGTGGCCATAGGGGTGGTGGGGGAACATCAGGGCCATTAAGCGTTCTTCCAACTTCAAAGACGGAAAGGAAGACAAGCGGCGGTACTCTCCAAGGACAGCGCCCGTTTCGGTCTTGAAGATTTCCTCGGTAAAGTCCAGGGCCTTGAAACGGGAGGATTCGAGTTCGATCAGGCCGGGGAGCGATTCGGCCGCTGTCTTGCGACCCGTCAGGTTGGACGTGAAGGTTAGGGGATGATAGTACGTTACGTCGAACCACGTCCAGGCGTTGTTGTGAGTCCCCAGCTTCTCGATAAGGTCCTGGTATCCGCCGTCCCGACCCTGAAAGCGATGACGAAACAGGATGTGCTCGAACAGATGGGCTAGGCCCGTCTTGCCGGGCTCCGTTTCATTCCGAGAGCCCGCCAAGACGAGGGTGTTATAACTCAGGACGTTTTTGAACTCAGGTGTCTCGATGACGATGACGTCCAAGCCGTTTGGGAGAGTTCGCTTGTAAACGGGGTAAGGGAATCCCTTCGACTTGGGCCGGGCCTGGGCCACCGCCAGCGTCAGGAGCACCCCCAGACCCAGGGCCGCCAGGACGAAGGTCCCGCGGGGAGTTCCCGTGGATAAGCCAGTGGATAAATCGGATAAGAAGAGTCTCATATCCGATATCTCCCAAGCGATAGATAGGCAGATAAGGAGGTAGGGGCCCTGTCCGAGTAACCTCTCGGATCACCCCAGGGGCGACCTCCAGGACCCCAGCCGGCATGCCTGCAGGCGGACCAGAGACTGGAACCCGCACCGACCCCGGTCTCAGTCCTCAATCGCCGGTATCCATCCCCAGTCCCTCGTCCCCAGTCGACGGAGCGGGACGGGACGGCGGAGATGACTTTGGAGACCCCGCTTTAGCGAGCAAAGTCGAGATTTCGCGGGGATCCTGGGGGAAGGTCGCTCTTATGGGTTCGCCCATCTACCGACCTGCCCATCCACCCAAGACAATGGTCTGGTTATCATACCGGAACCCTTAGCCCATGTAAATCGCCGACCCCAGAAGGTCCGGACATTCCCTTACCCGCATGCCCGACGACCGAAGGCCTAGTCCCCCTAGGCTTTTCGTGATCCAGGGAGCATCGGCCATGAAAAATGGAACGGTCCATTCCAGTCGTCGACCTGCCCATCGGCCCAACGGCCGGATCCCGATTTGCAAAGGGTGGGGGAACCAGGTAAACTTGTATAAGAAGGGCGATTAGCTCAGATGGTAGAGCGCTGGTTTCACGAACCAGAGGTCAGAGGTTCGAGTCCTCTATCGCCCACCAGAATACGGATCTGAGCGGATTGGCTCCAGCCGGTGCTTTCTATCGTGGCCCTGTCCAGGGTCCCTGCTTTCTCGGCCTCCGAAGACAAGGGGGGATCATTTCGCGAGTGGTCGCCGGTATGACGGAGTATTTTCGCCGGTGGTGGGGCGATCCAGAAAGCTACCATGCTCCTCTGTAGAGTCCGGAGCTTGATGGGGTGAGATGCATGACGCTCCAAGAAGAACCCGTGCGGGATATACCCAGTGACGATACGCCGTCGACGAACGTAGTCTCCTCAGTTCCAGACGGGCAGGACGCCGGGCCTCCATCCCCGATGGATGCGGCGTCCACTTCCGAGTCGGCGTCATCGGAGGATTATACGGCCCTTCTGATGTCGACGGTCGAGCGTCAGCTCACCCCGCCGGAGCCGGGTCAAATCTTGACGGGTCGGGTCATCCACATCGGGACTGAGCATGCCGTCGTGGATATCGGCTACCGTGTCGAGGGCCTCGTCCCCTTGGAGGAACTGCGAGACGAGGACGGTCAACTGACCGTCGTTGAGGGCGACACGATCTTTGTCCAGGTCTTGCGGTACGAGCCGGAGCAGGACTACGTCCCCCTGTCGAAGCGCCAGGCCGACTTCCAGATAGCCTGGGATCGGATCGTCCAGGCCCATCAGGCTGGGACGCCCTTGACGGGTCGGATCGTCCACCGTCTGAAGGGCGGCTACTTTGTGGACCTCGGCGGTGCCCGGGCCTTTCTGCCGGGCTCGCAGGTCGACTTGCGGAAGCCAGAGGACTACGATACCTGGCTGGGTCAGACGGTCCAGGTCAAGGTCCTGACGATGGACCCCCAGAAACGGACAGTCGTCGTCTCCCGCCGGGTCTTGCTGGAGGAAGAGCGGGAGAAACGGCGTCGTCAGGTCTTAGAGCACCTCCGGCCGGGCGCCATCCTGGAAGGCGTCGTCAAGAACATCACTGATTACGGGGTCTTCGTAGACTTGGGCGGCATCGACGGCATGATCCATAAGTCGGACCTGAGCTGGCAGAGGTTCCAACATCCCTCTGAGGTCGTCCAGATCGGCCAGTCGATCCGCGTGAAGGTCTTGGCTTACGATGAGTCCACACAGAGGGTCTCCCTGGGTCTCAAACAGTTGATGCCAGACCCCTGGACTCGGGCGGTCAAGAGCTATGAGGTCGGCCAGACAGTGACGGCGACCGTGACGAACGTCGTCGATTACGGGGCTTTCGTCGAAATCGAGCCGGGCGTCTCGGGCCTTATCCACGTGTCGGAGTTGACGTGGTCGACTCGTATCCGGCACCCCTCGCAGGTCCTGAGGGTCGGCGACACCGTCCAGGTCCGTATCATCGACATCGACCCGAAGCGGAAGCGAATCTCCCTCAGCCTGAAGGCCGTCCTGCCGAATCCTGTCGACGAATTCCTAGCCCAGTACCCGCCTGGGACGGTCGTGACGACGACGGTCGACCGCTTCAACATGCGGGGTGCGATCACGCGGTTGGATGGATTTCCCGACATCCTGGGCTTCATCCCCCTTCGAGAGATCACCTGGCAGAGGCGGCCCCGACCGCCGTCTGAGTACCTCCACCGGGGTCAGGTCGTGACGGCCCAGGTCCTGCGGGGACGGCCTGACGTCTTACGGGTCTACTTGAGCCTGCGGCGGCTTCAGCCGAACCCGTGGAAAGAGTTTTCCGAACGCTATACCATCGGCGACGTCGTGCAGGGGACCGTCATCGAGAAGTTCGAGAACGGCTGTTTCGTTCGCCCCGAGGGCTATCCCGACATCGATGCCCTCTTGCCCCGAGGTCACTACATGCGCCGCCGGCGGGGGAAGAGCGTCGTGACCGAGGGACCTGAAGCCGGCCAGACGCTGGAGTTCAAAATCATCCAGATGGAACCCCGGAAGCGTCGGATCGTCTTAAGTCTGCGGGAGCTTTACCGGGACCGGATCCGCCAGGACCTGGAAGCGGCCCGCCAGAAGCGGGAGGCCGACAAGGTCCGTTTAGGGGATATCGTAGCCCAGAAATTGGAAAAGCTTAAGGCCTATACGAAGGGCTCGTCCGGCGAAGGTTTGTAGAGGACACGTGACGGGCTGCTGGAGCAAGGGGTAGATGGGCAGGTGGGTAGAGAGGGAGATAAATAGACGGAGGGAGGAGGTCCTCCGACCCAGTTGTCCAGCCTCGACTGCCATTTACCGAGACGGTTACCTCCATCCCCTTGCTTCTGGGTAGCGCTCTTCGGTGCCTGAGACTCCTGATGAACTGATTTTTCCCGACCCTGCAAGAGAATTGTGCTGCCCAGACGATGGAGAAGGCTGATCAGATTCCATCCTTATGGGCCCAGCCGCATAGGGATCCGTCTTTCCGGTGGACGAATGTGTCCCACGCGCCCTTCGGGACGCGGGGCCGGTCCTTCTTAACGCCCATTACCTGACACCCAACGCCGCATCTTGCATCCTGCATCTTACTATATCCTGCCTCCCATTGGGGTCGAGTCTTAGGTCGATGCGACCCTTATTTACGCCATGGCGTAGGAAGTACCTTGAGCGAGTCGGCGAGGAGACACAAACCTGCATCTTCTGTAGGGCGGCTCAGGCGACCGACCTCCGGGAGCGGTGGGTCCTGTTCCGGGGACGGTGGAACCTCATCATGTTGAACCTGTACCCCTATTCGAATGGCCACATGATGATCGCGCCTCTGACCCACTGGGCCACCCCGACGGAGGCATCGCCGGAAGCCTTGACTGAGATGGCCCTCTGGATCCCTACTGTCCTGGAGGTCCTGCGCGAAGTCTACCAGCCGCACGGCTTCAACCTGGGGATGAACCTGGGTCGGTGTGCTGGGGCCGGATTTGCCGACCACTATCACCTCCACGTCTTGCCTCGATGGGAAGGGGACACGAACTTTATGACGGCGGTCGCCGAGACCCGCCTGATCCCAGAGGACATCCCGACGACCTTTGAGCGACTCCGGCCTCCCCTGGAGGCTCGTCTCCGTCAGGGCGTCGGCCTGTGGCCAGGATCGGGATGACGGGATGTCGTGCTGACGTGACGGGACTTGACAGGAAAAGGTCGCTGAGCTAAACGGACGAACTGGGCCGTCACGTCGTCTCGAAGTCTCTACATGCGTCCTTGGGGGGAACTAAAAAACCGATTCTGAATGGCCGGGTCATGGAATTTGCGTACACGGAAGAATACCACCTGCTCCGGGATACAGTCCGAGCCTTCATGGAGTCGGAGGTCGCACCCCACGTGGACCGATGGGACCGGGCAGGCTACTTTCCTGACGAGGTCTTCCGCCGTCTCGGCGAAATGGGTCTCCTGGGGGCGTCGGTCTCCGAAGAGTACGGGGGGACTCCCTTGGATGCCCTCGGCCAAGCCATCGCCGTCGAGGAGATGGCCCGCATTTCAGCCTCAGTCGCCATCACGGTCGGCGTCCATGTGGGCCTCGTGTGTCCGATGATCGTCCGTTACGGGACCCCCGAGGCTCGGGCCCGCTACCTCCCGGCGATGGCCCGGGGCGATTGGCTGGGGGCCTTTGCCCAGACGGAACCGAACACGGGATCCGACGCCGCCGGTATCCAAACCCGGGCCGTCCGGAAAGGCGACCGGTATGTCCTGAACGGTATCAAGGTGTGGGTCACCAACGCTGAGAAAGCGCGGGTCCTCGTCGTCCAAGCCGTGACGGACCCGGCCGCTGGCAAGCGGGGAATCAGCTCTTTTGTCGTAGAGACGACCTGGCCTGGCGTGACCGTCGGCCGCAACGAGGCCAAGCTGGGCCTCCATAGTTCGGTCACTAACCCGGTCTACTTGGAGGACTGCGAGGTCCCGGTCGAGAACCGCTTGGGGGCCGAGGGTCAGGGCCTCCGGATCGCCTTAGAACATCTGAGTGCCAGCCGCATCAGCGTGGCGGCCCAGGCCGTCGGGATCGCCCAAGGAGCTTATGAGCAGGCCCTTCGGTATACGACCCAGCGTAAGACATTCGGGGCCTTTTTAGTAGAACACCAGGCCATTCAGTTCATGCTGGCCGACATGGTAACCTCCATCGAGGCGGCCCGCCTCTTGACCCATCGGGCGGCCTGGTTCCGGGACCGGGGCCGACCCTTTACAGCCGCCGCCTCGATGGCGAAACTGTTTGCTTCGGAGATGTGCCAGCGGGTCACCTACCAGGCCTTGCAGATATTCGGCGGATATGGATATTCTCGGGAATATCCCCTGGAGCGGCACTTCCGGGATGCCCGGGTGACGACCCTTTACGAGGGTACGTCGGAAATTCAACGGATCATCATCGCCCGGGAGCTCCTGCGGGCCGCCGGATGAGGGTCTTCGGTCTCGGGGGCCGGCCTGAATCCGACGTCCGCATCTCTTTAGGCATCAGCGATGCATCGAGTCGAGACACTGTCGGCGATGGGACGGACAGCCCGACGGGCCGGTCTTCTCCTCCTCGGGTGGCTGGTCCCGGGGAGTGCCCACTGGGTCCTCGGCCGTCGGGTCCAAGCCCTCATCGTGTTCGTCACA
>JANXAA010000157.1 GCA_025061865.1 Acidobacteriota bacterium
CGCCGTCGTCCTCATTACGACGGACCGTCGCCGAACGGTCGCTCCCCGGCGGGTCGGACCATCGGCCTCGGTCGCCCCCTCAAGTCGGTGCTTCCGCAGTCGAAGTGAAGCTCGGCAGTTCGGCCTAAAGGGCCAGTGTGAGGTGACGTCGCGACGGCGTTGAGAAAGAAGCAGTCGTTGGGGTCAAAGGGCGGGCGAGTCGACCGCACCGTGCCTTTATAGACCATCCTTATCATCATGAAGACGGAGGCTCACCATGGACGACATTCGATACCCCATCGGCCGGTTCCAGTGGACGGGGCCGGCCACGGAAGAACAGCGCCAGGCTTGGATCGAGGATATCGCCGCGGCGCCGGCCCAGCTCCGAGCGGCCGTCGCTGGCCTCGAACCCTGGCAACTCGACACGCCGTATCGACCTGGCGGGTGGACGCTCCGCCAGGTCGCCCATCACCTGCCAGACAGCCACCTGAATGCTTACGTCCGATTCAAGCTGGCCCTCACGGAAGACCACCCGACGATCAAGCCCTTCTCGCAAGACCGCTGGGCTGAGCTGGCCGACTACCGGGTCGTGCCCGTCGAGGTCTCGGTGGCCCTCTTGGAAGCCTTGCACCAGCGCTGGGTGGCGCTCCTGCGACAGATGAGTCCGGAGGACTTCCAGCGAACATACTTTCATCCCGAGCACAAAAAAGACTTCACGTTGGAATACGCCCTGGCCCAGTTCGCCTGGCACGGCCGCCATCATATCGCCCAGATCACGACCTTCCGACGGCAGATGGGCTGGTAGGTCGTGCTCCACTTGCTTGTCCAGCATGTGATAAGCCAGCCCTACGGTTAAGAAGGGAAGAGCCCCTACAGGCCGCAAGGTCCAAGTTCCACCTGCGATACAAGGCCCTATCCCCGCTCGCTCGAGCGGTGGCGTCAGGATGCAAGAGTTTATATAGAAGTCAGGACGAGACGTGCGTGCCTCGGAAGGCCCAAGGGCTGATCTACTTTCAGGACAGGGGGCGCCGGGACGACTCTCCCGGTAGTCCGAGAGGAGCTTTGAACGAGGCGATCTTCTGCAACGTAGCTATGCGATGACCCTTAGCGTCCGGATGGGGAACGGTGGATGACGGCCGGCGGCCTGAAGGAGACGGCCGGAGAACTGGCCTGTCTCATTTTCGTCCCGCTCCCGGGAGGTGGCTCTTGCCCTTAACCTATGAGGTAGTTAACTTTCAAAAAGACTTTCCTCACACGAAGTGCTTGTGATGGACGAGGCGACAAAGGTCCGAGACCCCGTATGCGGAATGGAGGTCGACCCCGTGACGGCCCCTGTGTCCCTCCAGTGGGAGGGCCAGACGTACTACTTCTGTTGCGAGCACTGCATGCGGCGCTTTCTGCAAGATAGGCAAGGTAAATAGGCTGATAGGCAGGTGAGAGCCGCCTGGGAGTCGCCCCGTCGAAGGGTCTGGGCACTGTTCAGGGGCGGTCGCTGCCCGCTCTGTCTCTGGCAATGCCAACCCCGTCCTCCTCTCTGGAGGAAAGGCCCTGAGCGCATAGCACCAAGGGCATAGAATACACTTGGCGTGGGGCATCAGAATCCAAGTTTGTTGCTACCTACCGACCTGCCACTGCCTTGACCCGGAGCATTTCATGACCCTTCGGACTCTCGTTCGGGACCCCGCATGTGGCATGGAGGTCGACCCCGCGACGGCCCAGTATGCCCTCACCCGGGATGGCCAGACCTACTACTTCTGTTCCCCGACCTGTCTGACCCGGTTCGTCACGGGGGACGCGACCGTGCCGGCCGACAGGCCGACTCCGGCAGAGGCGTCGCCGGCGGCCGAGTCGGCGTTTCCAGCCCTCTCGCCTGAAGTCTGGACGGTCCCGATCCGGGGCATGCACTGTGCCTCGTGCGTCGAGCGCATCGAGCGGACCCTCCGCCGTCAGCCGGGGGTCTTGGAAGCGACCGTCGACCTAGCGAGGGGAACGGCCTACGTACGGGTCATCCCGGGCGTCGCCCAGCGAAAGGGCCTAGCCCAAGCTATCGCTGCCGTCGGCTATCGGGTCGTGGCCGTCGAGACCCGACCTGTCCGAGAAACGTGGGTCCATCGGGAGTACCGGGACTACCGCTGGCGGTTCTGGGTTAGTGCCGTCCTGACGGCCGGTATCCTGCTCCTCGAATTACCCTCGATGTTGGGCCTCTCGATGGGTCTTCCGCACGGCCCATGGACGAATTGGCTTCTCCTCGTCCTGGCGGCACCCGTTCAGTTTTGGGCCGGGATGCCCTTCCTGCGGGGGGCCTGGGCGACCGTCCGGCGGGGGTCGGCCGATATGAATACGCTGGTTGCCCTCTCGACGCTGACAGCCTTCCTATATAGCCTGGCCGTGACGCTCCTCGCCGGTACCCGCCATTCGACCCCCGGGACCCAGGACCTCCATACGTATTTCGACACGTCGGCGACGATTATCACGCTGGTCCTCTTGGGACGGGTCCTGGAGACCCGAGCCCGGGCCCAGACGGGCGAGGCCCTGCAGCGACTGATGACCCTGCAACCGACGACGGCCCGGGTCCTTCGGGACGGCATCGAGACGGAGGTCCCCGTCGAGGACCTGCGGGTCGGGGACCTCGTCGTCTTGCGACCCGGCGACCGCGTACCCGTCGATGGGGAAGTCGTCGAAGGGTTCTCGACCGTCGACGAGTCGTCTGTCACGGGTGAGAGCGTCCCAGCCGACAAAGGTCCCGGCGACCGGGTCGTGTCGGGAACATTGAACCAGATGGGCCGGCTCGTATTTCGGACGACCCAGGTCGGCGAGGCGACGGTCCTGCAGCAAATGATCCGCCTCGTCGAGCGGGCTCAGGCCTCGAAGGCCCCGATCCAGCGGCTGGCCGACTGGATCAGCGCCCGGTTCGTCCCGGCCGTCCTCGGCGTGGCTGTCGCGACGTTTCTCGCCTGGGCTTTATGGGGCCCCGAGCCCCGATGGGTGAATGCGATGATCAGCGCTATCGCCGTCTTGATCATCGCCTGTCCGTGTGCCCTGGGCCTGGCGACGCCGACGGCTGTCGTCGTCGGGGTCGGCCGGGGGGCCATCCAAGGGATTCTCGTCAAGAACGCCGAGACCTTCGAGAAGGCCCACCGTTTGCGAGTCATCGTGTTTGATAAGACGGGCACGCTGACGACGGGCGAGCTTCGGGTCCAGACGGTCGAGTCCCTCGACCCGAGGGTGTCAGAGGCCGATGTCCTTCGGCTGGCCGCCTCTGTCGAGCAGGCTAGCGAGCATCCCATCGCCCAGGCCATCGTCGAGGCGGCCCGGGAGCGGGGCCTCGAGCCGGCGGCCGTCGAGGACTTTCGGGCCGAGCCCGGTGTCGGCGTTCGGGGCATCGTCGAAGGCCGACGGGTCGTCGTCGGGACGGCGTCTGTCTTGGAACGAGAGGTTGTCTCGACCGACATCGCGGAAAGCGCTCGCGTCCGCATGGAAGCCCTGGGCCAGCGGGGCGAGACGCCCGTCGGAGTCGTCGTCGACGGCCGGCCCATCGGAATCGTCACGGTCGCCGACCGGGTCCGACCCGAGGCCTCAGCTGTCTTGCGGGACCTCCAGTCGATGGGGATTCGAACTGTCATGCTGACGGGAGACATCTCGGCGACGGCGGCGGCTATCGCCCGGGAACTCGGGATCGACGAGTACCGGGCCCGGGTCCTCCCTCACGAGAAGGCGGCCCATATCCAAGACCTTCAGGCGACGGGCGCCGTCGTCGGGATGGTCGGCGACGGGATCAACGACGCCCCGGCCCTCGCCCAGGCCGACGTGGGTATCGCCATAGGCCGAGGAACCGACATCGCCATCGAGTCGGCCGAGATCGTCTTACTCCGAAACGACCTGCGAGGAGTCGTGGACGCCGTCCGACTGGCCCGGGCGACGGTCCGCACGATCCGGCAGAATCTCTTCCTGTCGTTTATCTACAACGTCCTGGCGATCCCCATCGCAGCGGGGGTCCTGTATCCCAGCCTCGGCCTCCGGCTCCACCCCAGCCTGGCGGCGGCCGCCATGGCGATGAGCTCTGTCAGCGTCGTGACGAACTCCCTCCGCCTCCATCGGAGGCCCCGGCACTGATTCCTCGATACTGACGCTAGCATGACGACTGGCTCTGAAGATGCCCCCCAACTCACCAGGGACATCCGGAGAGGGAGATGCCGGGAGACTCCCGGCACCCTGAGAGATCAGCCATTCCGAGCCCCTTTGTACCAGGGAGGTGGGTTGACCCCCCAGACAGCCCCCCATATAGTTAGGCCGATACTCTCGGGGTGTGTCCTATGGCTAAGGAAGACGTCGAAGCCGGCGGCCTGTCATCGGAGTCGACCGCCTCGTGGGCTCAGAAAGAGTATGAGGCCTGGCAGAGGGCCGTCGAACAGCGGAAGGCCACAGAAGCCGTCTACAACGAATGGCTTACAGAGGTCGACCGCCTGCATGACATCCCGCCCCTCGAAGAGGCCGCTCCCATCATCCGCCAGCTCCAGGAAGACTTAAATCGTCTATATGAACTCATGTCCGTATTCCGAGACGTCCCGGTTCGCCGGTGGAATCCCCGGTGGTGGTTGAATCGTCTCGTGGAGTGGGCCTTGGGTCCGCTCCTGAAGCGTCAACGGGCGTTCAATGCCGTCGCCGTGCATCTCCTTAACGAGACTCTGGACTATCTGGCCGACGCGACCCGGCGACTCCGGACCCTGTTGGAGGCCCAGGTCCGCTACTTCCAACAGGTCACGCCCTGGATG
Source organism: Acidobacteriota bacterium (assembly GCA_025061865.1). Classification (GTDB taxonomy): domain Bacteria; phylum Acidobacteriota; class HRBIN11; order HRBIN11; family HRBIN11; genus HRBIN11. The sequence goes on from JANXAA010000157.1 coordinate 4,752, forward strand.
GACGTGAAGGTCCGAGAACTCCGAGCCGAGCAGGTCCATAACGTTACTTACAATGTGGGTCGAGTCCTGGAGCACGTCCAGGCCTGGCAACGGCAGACCCTGCCTCATGTCCAGCCGGATTTCTATAAGGTCGAGCGCCTGACCGTCGAACTCGAGGCCCTCCGACGACAAGTCGCCGGCGCGCCGGCCTTGCCGACGCCGAACATTCCGCCGGACTATGGCCGGCCGCTTCGGCCCTGGGACTCCCCTATGGCCCAGGATTTTCGATACTACGTGTTCGAGGAAATCTTCCGGGGACCCTCACCGGAGCTAAAAGAGAAGCTCCGAATGTATTTACCGTACTTTGCCGAAGCCCCGGAACCCATCCTGGACGTCGGATGTGGCCGGGGTGAGTTCTTGGAATGGATGCGGTCTTTAGGGAAAAACGCCTACGGCTTGGAAGTCAACGCCTACGAGGTCCAGAAACTCCAGGCGGCTGGCCTCCGGGTCGTCTCCGAGGACGCTCTGAGCCATCTCCGGGGCCTACCGGCGGGGAGCGTCGGCGGCGTCTTTTGCGCCCAAGTCGTCGAGCACCTGCTTCCGGAACATATATACGAACTCGTCGTCCAGCTTCATCGGGTCATGAAGCCTGGGGCCCCCCTCGTCATCGAGACGCTGAATCCCCTTTCCGTCTATGCCTTCCATCGGGTGTACCTAATCGACCCGACGCACGTCTATCCGGTTCACCCCCAAACACTGGTCTTCTTCATGCGCTATGCGGGCTTTCGGGACGTGACGGTCCACGGCATTACACCCGTGCCCGACTCCCTACGCCTGCCTCCGCCGGGAGACGGTCTCCCAGAGGAGGTCCGATCGTACTGGACGGAAGTCGTCCGACGATTGAACGAGTTCCTCTTCGATACCGTCGAATACTACGCCGTCGGCTATCGGCCATAGTCTATGGGCGGACGGGTAAATAGGCAGATGAGGGCGACGATGCGGCGGTTGCTAAGTGTTGGACGGGTCCTCTTTGTATGCGGGCTTCTACCCCCCCTCGTCGTCCCGGT
>JANXAA010000158.1 GCA_025061865.1 Acidobacteriota bacterium
GTCCCGGGGTCGGCAGTCGTGTCGGTGGGACCGGACAGTTGGCCGGACTGGGTCGGTCAGGACTTACAGGCGGTCCTGGACTGGTCCCGTCAGGTCGGCGTTTCCGTTACAATGATCGGGCAGGGGCGTCGGGTCGTCCGCCAGCTTCCCCCGGCGGGGACCTCCCTGGCGGTCCGCCATGGGATTGTATGGGTCGAACACGTACTCGAGAGACAGCATCTGCTAATAGAGGACGGGGAACGTAGGGATGACCGAGCCCACCCGGTGCCCGTTGTCTACTTCCCTCATTCACGAGACCCTGGACGGCCTTAGCCTTAGAGGCTGGTGGCTCTCCGAGATGGAACCTGCCCTTCACGTCACGACGGATTCCCGGCGGGTTCGGGCGGCGAGCCTCTTTGTCGCCTTGCGGGGCCGCCAGACGGATGGCCACATTTGGATTCCGGACGCCGTCCGGCGGGGTGCCGTCGGGGTCGTCGGGGAGGACCCCACGTGGGTCGAGTGGTTTCAGACCCAGGCCCCTTCGATCCCCTATTGGGCTGTCCGGGCGGCTCGACCGGCGGCCGCGCGGCTGACGCGAGTCTTGTACGGACCGGTCCTGGACCGCTTGGCCGTGATGGCCGTGACGGGTACGAAGGGCAAGACGACGACCGTCCACTGGGTCCAGGATGCCCTCCGTCGGCTGGGTGTGCCCTGCGCCCGGGTCGGGACGCTGGGGATGGACCCCGACGTCGGCCTCTGGACCGGCTTGACGACACCCGAGGCCCCGGACCTGGGCGAATATGCTCATCATTTGGTCGTTCAGGGTATCTGCCACCTGGCTATCGAAGCGTCTTCCATCGGCCTGGACCAATACCGGGTCGACGGCCTCCGGGTGGCTGTAGCGGCCTTTACGAACTTGGGACATGACCATCTGGATTACCACGGCGACGTGGAGACCTACTACCGGGCCAAACTCCGGCTCTTTGACGAGGATTACTGGGGTCTCCGCCACGTCATCGTCTATACAGACGACCCCTTTGGGCGGGCGATCCTTCGAGACCGGGCCTTCCATCGGGCGACTGTGACGACCGTCGGGATCTGTGAAGGACCGACGGCCGCGTGTGAGCACACCGTTCACGGGGTGATTCGGGACAGCGGCCTATGGGGTGCTCGGGGCGAGCTCTGGGGACTGGGCTGGCGACGGCCCTTGGAGTGGTCGATTCGTCTGAGTGGGCGGCACAACGTATCGAACTTCCTGGTCGCCTGGGCGATGGCGGCCAGTGTCCTGCCGAGCGACCGCTGGCCTGAACTCGTGGAGGCCATGGGGGCTTTCTCAGGCGTCCCGGGTCGGATGGAACGCCTGGAATTCCCTGACGGCCGGGTCGTCGTCATCGACTACGCGCACACGCCCGAGTCACTGGAGCTGGTCCTCCGGCACTTGCGGCCTCAAGTCCCGGGTCGGCTGATCGTCCTGTTCGGATGTGGCGGTGAACGGGACGCCACCAAGCGTCCCCTGATGGGTCAGGTCGCTGCCCGGTACGCCGACTTCATCATCTTGACGGACGATAATCCCCGTCGAGAGGACCCCCGGGGCATCGTGGCCGACATCGAGGTCGGCCTTCGGACCGTTCCCGGAGCACCTCCCTGGTCGGTCATCTACGACCGGCGGATGGCTGTCCACAGGGGTCTGGCTATGTTACAGCCGGGGGATTGTCTACTCTTAGCCGGAAAGGGACACGAAGACTACCAAATCTATGGGACGGCTAAAGTCCCCTACTCAGATCGGCAGACGGTCCTCGAATGGATGGCCGACCATGTGGAGACTCGGTGAAGTCGCTGCCTTTACGGGCGGCTCTGTCCAGCAAGGTGACCCCCTCCAGACCGTGACGGCCGTTCACATCGACAGTCGCCAGTGCACGGCCGGGACTTTGTTCGTGGCGCTCCGGGGCCGTCACGACGACGGGCACCGGTTCGTCCCCGACGCCATCCAGCGGGGGGCCGTCGCCGTCTTGGTCGAACGGACCGTCGAGGCGCCCTCGAACGTCGGAGTCGTCCGGGTCCCCGACACTTGGACAGCCCTGTTCCGATGGGCGGCCGCCGTTCGGGACCGGCTTGCGGCCCGGGTCATCGCCGTCACGGGAAGCATGGGGAAGACGACGACGAAGGAGCTTATCGGTCGTCTGGCCTGCCGAGTCGCCCCGACTTTCGTGTCGCCGGGGAACTGGAACAGCATTACGGGCGTGCCGCTCTCGCTGATTAACTACGGGCGTAGCCGGGCTTATGCCTGGTGGGTTCAGGAGGTCGGTATTAACCAACGGGGTGAGATGGCCCGGATCGCTGCCCTGCTCCGGCCCCACTATCCAGTCATCCTGAACGTCGGGCCTGTCCATCTGGAGGCCTTCGAGACGGTCGAGGGCGTGGCCGACGAGAAGACGGACCTCGTGCGCTTCATGGTGCCCGGCGGGGGGATCTTCATCGCTGGCGACGTCCCCCTCTTACGGACGCGAGTCGCTCAGAAGAACCTTTGGGAAGCTCCGGTGTGGACTTTCGGGGAAGCCGACGGGGACGTGCGGCTCTTGGGGGTCACGCCGACGCCGACGGGCATGACCGTTGAGGTCGGTTTTTATCGGGCCGGGACCCTCGAGGATCGTTGGACACTGGACGTCCCGATCCTCCAACCCTGGAATGCCCGCAACCTCTTGCCGGCCGTCGGACTCGCCCGACGGTTGTTCTGTATGGGCCGCGACGCCGTCGCCGTAGCCCTGGTCGACTTTCATCCCCCGGCCCACCGGGGGGAAGTCTATCGGTGGAAGCAGGGGTGGACCTTGTTGGACGACAGCTACAACGCGAATCCGGTCGCCATGGCCCAGGCTGTCCGGTGGCTGACCGGGTGGCCTGCTCGACGGCGGGGGGTCATCGTCGGTGACATGCTCGAGCTCGGTCCCGACGAGGTAGCTTGGCACCGGCGGCTGGCGGACATGGCTGACTGGTCGGCCATCGACGTCGTCATCACCGTGGGACCTCGCATGGCGGCCCTGGCGGACGAGCTTCGGTCTCGGGGCATCCGCGCCGAAGTCCTGCACTTTGCGACTGTCGAGGACGTCCTCCCGTGGTGGGCTCAAGCCTGGCGACCGGGGGACGTATGGCTCCTAAAGGCCTCGCATGCCATGGGGTTTGAGCGCTTGGTCGAATGGGCCCGCACGCAATTTCAGGTCGAGGAAGACCCCCATGTTATATCTCCTATTTGAACTTCTCCGTCCCTGGTGGGATACCCTGCGGGTGTTCCGCTATGTGACCGTCCGGACGGCCATGGCTATCCTCACGGCCATGGTCATCAGCTTCCTGTTGGGGCCTCCCCTGATCCGGCGTCTGCGTCAGTGGCAGTGGGGACAGTACATCCGGGCCGAGGGTCCGAAGCACCATCAGCAGAAGGCGGGGACGCCCACGATGGGCGGCCTCTTGGTCATCCTGGCCGTGTCGGTAGCCGTCCTCCTGTGGGCGGACCTGGCCGAGCCTTACCCGTGGATTGCCTTGTTCACGCTTTGGAGCTTCGGGGCCCTGGGCTTCTGGGACGACTGGGTCAAGCTAAGGCGTCGGCAAAATCTGGGGCTGACGGGTCGTAAGAAGCTCCTCGTCCAGACGGGCATTATCTTGGTCATCGGCGTGGCCCTGATGTACCTCCGCCATCAGGGCATGTTCTCGACCCAGGTATGGTTTCCCTTCCTGAAGTGGCTCCATCCGGACCTGGGTTGGGGGTACCTGGCCTTTTTGTGGATCGTCCTGGCCGGAGCCTCCAACGCCGTGAACCTGACAGATGGCTTGGACGGGCTGGCCATCGGGTCCGTCCTCTTTGCCTCGGCGGCTCTGACGGGCTTTGCTTACGTGGCTGGCCACCGGGTCTTCGCAGAATACCTCAACATTCTGTATGTTCCTCAAGCGGCCGAGGTCGTCATCTTTGGTGGGGCTTTGATGGGGGCCAGTATCGGGTTCCTGTGGTTCAATGCCCACCCGGCCGAAGTGTTCATGGGCGATGTGGGTGCCCTGTCGCTGGGGGCGTCGCTGGGTATTCTGAGTGTCCTCATCAAGCAGGAGATAGTCCTGGTGATGGTCGGCGGTCTGTTCGTCCTCGAGGCCCTATCGGTCATCTTGCAGGTCGCTTCTTTTCGGCTCCGAGGCCGGCGTATCTTTCGAATGGCCCCGCTCCACCATCATTGCGAGCTGTTAGGATGGCCGGAGAGCAAGGTCGTCATCCGGTTCTGGATTCTTGCCTTTCTGTTTGCCTTGCTGAGCTTGACGACTCTGAAACTCCGATGAGGGTCAGGGACCGGGCTTTTTCCCAGACCCCAGGTCCCCGATTCCTGACACCGGCTGACCCGACACCCGATTCAGGGATGGCGTGATGGTCGTCTTGTCTGACGTGTCGACACGGCTCGAGGCACTGGGTCCTGGCGTCTCGACGCTCCGGGACCTTCTCGATGACCGGCGGGTCCTCGTCTTGGGCTTTGGCGTCTCGGGTCAGGCAGCTCTCGACCTCATTCAGGCGTTTACGCGACCGGCAGCTTTGGCCGTGGCCGACGAAGGCGAACCCGCTGCTTGGGACCCCGACCGGCAGTCTCGCTGGCAGGCCCTGGCGTCAGCCGGCGTTGAGACGTATGCCCGGCCGGCGGAGGCCACCTTCGTGGACGCCTGGGACTATCTTGTCGTATCACCGGGCTTTCGGCCTTGGCACCCGTGGCTCGAGCGTGCCCGAACGCAGGGCAAGACGGTCCTCCCGGAATTCGAGCTCGGTTACATGGTCGCCCCGCCGGGGACATGGATCGGCATTACCGGCACGAATGGCAAGACGACGACGACCCGGTGGATCGGTCAAGTCCTGGCCGAGGCGGGGTTCCCGACGGTCATCGGAGGTAACATCGGCGAGCCGGTGTCCCGACTCGTGCGCTATGCTCGGCCGGGGAGTTACTATGTCATCGAACTGAGTAGCTTCCAACTTCATGGCCTGAACGTCTTTCGGCCGGACGTAGCCGTCCTACTGAATATCGACCAAGACCACCTGGACTGGCATGGGTCGGTCGCCGATTACGTGGCTGCCAAGCTTCGGCTTTTTGAGCGTCAGCGACCTGACGACTGGGCCGTCGTCAACGGCGACGAGCGCCACCTTTGGGGGGCTTACCGGTTCATCCCGTCCCAGCTGTTGAGCTTCGGTCTCTCCGGACGGTGGTACCCGGGTGCCGGCGTTCGAGACGATTGGCTCCTGCTTTGGTGGGGCCGGACCTACCCGATCGGGCCGGTCCGCCTTCTGTCGACGCCGTGGCCCTTCATGGTGGCGAATCTCCTGGCCGTTATCCTGACGGGTGTGGCCCTGCGTCTGACGCTACCTCAAATTCGAGCGAGCCTCGGCCGCCTGGCGGCCCCACCCCACCGGCTCGAGTGGGTCACCCGTATCCGGGACGTGGACTTCTACGACGACTCGAAGGCGACGATCGTGCATGCCGTCCGGTGGGCCCTGACGAGTATGACCCGGCCTGTCGTCCTAATCGCCGGGGGCCAGGCCAAGGGTCAGGACGTGCGGTCCCTCCAGTCCCTCCTGGCGGAAAGGGTCCGAGCCGTCGTGCTGATCGGTGAGGACCGGGCCCAAATCCGGTCGGCGTGGGCCGGAGCCGGCGTGCCGATGTTGGATGCCGCTGACATGGAAGAAGCCGTGCGGGTCGCCTTCACGATGGCCCAGCCCGGCGATGCCGTGCTCTTGTCGCCGGGCTGTGCCAGCTTCGACA
>JANXAA010000159.1 GCA_025061865.1 Acidobacteriota bacterium
ATCGATGATACCCAGCGTGCTGGGATCCGGCACTCTCAGGACCTATATTCCGACCTGATCCCGAAGCCGCCGGATTTCTTCATACAGCTGGGGAATGCGGGGGAGGCTCATCGTCTGAGCGCCTGCCGCCTGGGCCCGTTCCACGTGCCAATAGCAGAAGGCCAGTTTCGTCAGAGACCGGAGAAAGCGCCGACGGGCTCTAAACTTCTGCGGCTTTCCTAACGCCGCCAGAAGCCACCGAATCCGACCCCAGAAGGAGCCGGCCACTCGGAGCTCCGCCTCCGAGATGAGACGTCCGACCTCTGGGGTCAGCAAGCGCCGGATAATCCGGCCCTCCCGGGCGACCAGGTAGACGATACCACCCAGGAAAGCCAAAAACAGCGGGACCCAAACGACCAAGTACAGGACAAAAAAGAAGGCCCCAGCCAGGGAGGCGATAAGATTCCAAAGAGCATGTAAAAAGCTAGCTCCGGCCCATCCTACCACGGGCATGACGATTCGCAAGATGGGTCGGTGGGTCTCCCGGGCAATTCCACAGCCGATACCCGTCATCGCCGTAAAGAGGGCATGCGAGAAAGGCGATAAGACACCCCGTAAGAACACGGCAGCGACCAATGCCCCCAAGCCCTCCTGTAAAAAACTCCGTCCGTAGTACAGTACATTCTCGACTGTGGCAAACCCCAGGGCGATAAATCCGGCATATACGATGCCGTCCAAGATGCTGTCGAATTCCCGTTTTAAGAAGAGCCAAAATGCGAGGACACCCAAGCCCTTCGTCGATTCCTCGATCAACGGGGCCGAGACAACCGCCATCAGGAGCTCGCCAGCCGCCGGACCGGCCAGGGCCGTCGAGACGGCTCCAAACAGGCTGTTCACGATCAAGGAAACGACGACGGCCACCAGCGCGCCCCACGAGAAGGCGCCGACCAAAGCCCCGACGGGCTCCGGGTCATACCGGTCCAGCCACAGGAACAGCATCAGGTAAAACGGCGCCGGAAAGAACGCAACGAACCCCCCGACCAGCGTCCCAACAAAGCCCAGCTCCACAAGGATGAGACTCATCGCGATGAAGGTGAGGAGGCTCCCCGCAAGGATCAAACAGCCGATGCTGAACCACTGACCCTCCCTCGCTGGCGCCTTTTCCCGGTCCGGGTCATACATCCCTAAGTTGGTCCACGTCTGGCGCGGCGCGGCCCGGGTCATCTCGGAAGACGCCTCGGCCCCGGGCATCGGCGACTCTTTGACCTGAATCCATATCTGGGGCCCCTGGGGCCCCAGTCGAACGACATCCCCACTCTGAAGGCGGGCCCGCTGGACACGGACACCGTTGACGAACGTCCCGTTGCGACTATTCTGGTCGATGACGTAAAGCCCGTCCGCCTCTTGCTGGAAGACAGCATGAAGGGTCGAAACGATCCGGTCGGCCGTCGGATGGAATCGAACGTCGCAATCGGCACCCCGTCCGACGGTCAGACGCTTGGGGGCCTCGAATCGGAACTGGGCCCCATGTAAGGACCCGCCTTGAATCGTCAGAATCAACAGCATGGCCAGGCGACCCGAGAGCCGATCGCAGGTACCGGTGCCAGGTGGCAAGGGAAAGGGACCATCCCTCCAAGAAGGCTTCGTCATGCCGATGGGTTGAGACCCGGAACCCCCGGTCCCTGGGACCTTATTCTGCACCTAAGTATACCCTTCGCAGAGGTTTTGCCAAGCCGATTAAGCTTCCCTGGCTTGACTCGTCCCCAGGCCGTCGAATGGGTTCGGATTTAGTAAATAATTAAAAACTATAGAACGGGGCCGGGCCGTCTCCAAGGACCTGGCTCGAGGGTGCAACGTGGGTCTAAATAGAAGGCCTTAGGTCGCCTGGCGATCCCCAGGCCGAGCCATCTGTCGTCAGCCCGTGCCTACACGAAGCGGTATCCGACCTTTACAATGTCCCGTCGACGGGGCTACAATGCCCAATCCCCTGTTTGATTCAGCCATGGCACAGACATAAGGGTTTTGGCCCGGATGCAGACGGAGCCGGGGTTCAGAAAATGCCTAATGCCTGACGCTTGAACCCTCGGTCCCGGTGCCCCTAACACCTGACACCGAACCCCTGCTTGCAGGATGAGACCATGCGTCGGCAAATCCGATGGGCTCTTCTGAACGTCCTTCTCGTCGGAGGGATGGCGGCGATGCCTTTTGCTCAACAGCCCCTTGGTTTTTCCCTGCCCGAGGGTCCCTATCGGCCCGATGTGCCGACGCCGGATCGGGTCCTGGGCTTTTCCTTTGGTCAACGCCCTATTACGTCTGAGGAGGCTTTCCACTATCTGGAGACCCTCGCCCGGGCGTCGCCCCGGATTCGAATCGAAACGTATGGGCAAACCTTCGAGGGACGACCGCTCCGGCTGGCTTGGATCAGCACGCCAGAAAACCTGGACCGTCTCGAGACATGGCAGCACCGCTGGCGGGAACTCTGGAACCCCGTTCGAGTTCAGCCTGTCGACCTGAGTACCTGGCTTTTGGAGGGTCTGCCCGTACTCGTCTGGTTCGGGTTTAGCATTCACGGCAATGAACATTCGAGTACGGAGGCCGCTCTGGCCCTAGCTTACTTCCTGGCGGCCTCGGAGAGACCCGAAGTCCAGCAAGTTTTAGAACGGGTCGTCCTTATCATCGATCCTATCCAGAACCCGGACGGTCGGAGTCGGTTCGTCCAGCACGTACGGGCTCAAATGGGCCGTCAGCCTGACGAATTCCCCTGGGCGACTGAACACACTGAAGAATGGCCCTCCGGCCGGTTCAACCACTTTCTGTACGACCTGAACCGCGACTGGCTGTTCCAGACGCAGGCGGAATCCCAGGCCCGTGTCACTGCCTATGTGCGGCACCCGCCGCAGGTATTTGTGGACTTTCATGAGATGGGTCACGATGAGACATACTTCTTTCCACCCCCGACTCGGCCTATCATCCCTTGGCTCCCGGAGACCCTGCGGTCGTGGTGGGAGCGATTCGGCCAGGCGAATGCTCGGGTCTTCGAGCAGAAGGGCTGGCGGTACTTCACCCGGGAGTGGTTCGACACATACTACCCAGGCTACGGCGACAGCTTCCCGGCCCTCAATGGGGCCATTGGGATGACCTATGAACAGGCCTCGGCCCGAGGCGTGCGGGTCCGCCGGTCTGACGGAACCATCCTGACCCTATCGGACGCCATCGCCCACCACTGGACGACCGCCTGGACGACGCTCCAGACGGCCGCCGAGCACCGAGTCGAGATTTTGCGCGACTTCTTCCAAAGTCGGATGGCCCACCTCCGAGACACGGACGACATCTGGGGATGGCTCGTGCCGGCCGACACCGACCCATTCCTGCGCCAGCGGCTCTTGGAGCGCCTCCGTCGAATGGGTGTCGAGGTCTATACCGTATCCAAGCTAGTGACGCTCACCGCTCGGGACCCCTACTTCGGGACCCACGTGGGTCGGTCGGACGTCCGACCCGGCGACTGGGTCATTCCCCTGCAGCAGGCCCAGCGGCTCCTCTTGAAGACTTGGCTCGCTCGAGAAGTCCCGATGGACGCCGAGTTCTTGAGGGCCGTCCGGGAACAACGGGAACTCCGGGAGGAGCCCGGTTTTTACGACATCACGGCTTGGTCCCTGCCCCTCGCATGGGGTCTCCGGGTCGTCGAGTTGACGGGCCGGCCCGACCGGAGCTGGCTTCAACTCGTGCCGGACCGACCGGACTCGACTGAATCGACGTTCCGACGGGCGACCTACGCCTACGTCGTGTGCAATCGGACGTTGGGGGTCTATGCGGCTGCCGCTTCCGCCCTGGAACAGCGCTTTCCCTTCTACGTCAACCGGAAGCCTCTCCACCTAAGCTCGGGACAGTGCCCGCCGGGGAGCCTCATCTTCTTTGTGGCTCAAGAACCAGCTGAGTTCGGACCCTGGATTGAGACATGGGCCCGGCGGCTGGGACCTGCTGTCTTGGCCCTAGACAGTGGCTGGACGACGGACGGCATCTCCCTAAGTTCCCCCCAAACTGCCTTTGTCCCATCAAACAAGCGGATCGTCCTCTTGGTCGGACCGGGTACCCGACCCGACAGCGTAGGTGCCCTGTGGCATACGCTGGAAGTCGTCTATGGCTTCCCCATCACGAGAGTCCGAACGGATATGCTGGCCTCGATGGACTGGTCCGACGTCGGGGTCCTCATCATGGCGGACGTTTCTCCCCAGGCCCTCCAGCGGCTCTGGGGGGACGAAACGGTCCAGCGGCTAAAGCTTTGGATCGAGGGCGGCGGTGCCCTCGTCGCCATCGGAAGTAGCACCGTATGGGCCTCCGAGGTCGGCCTGATGAAGGTCGAATGGGGACCCGAAAAGAAGACTGATGGATCCAGCGCATCGCAGAAGCCCGTGCCCTTAGCCGACGTACCGGGCGCCCTGTTGCGGGTCCGCTTAGAGAACCGCCACTTCTGGATGGGCGGCTACGAGACCCCGGACATCGCTGTCTTTTATGAAGGGCATCGAATCGCTCGGCCGGACCCTGAGACGGCCTTCGCCGTCGCCCGGTTCGCCCCGCCCGACCGTCTGACGGCCAGCGGTTTCGTGTGGGATGACGTGAAGCAAGCATTGGCCGATACGGCCTACGCCTGGTATGTAGAGCGCGGGCGCGGCCAGATCTTTGCGATCTTGGGACATCCGATGTTCCGGGGCGACTATTGGGGAACCCATCGGTTCGTCTTGAACGCCCTCTTATGGGGCCTAGCCCGGTCACCGTGACGGCGTGACAGGGTGAACCAGGGGCTTATGGGGTCATAGTCGTTACAGTTATTACAGGGGCGCAGCGAAATTGCACCTAACGGTGTTTTACGAAGGGGATGGGCGAGGTGGCGGGGACACGTCGCCCTGGGCCATCTCGGCCGCTAAAGCGGCACCCCAAACGCTGGCGAAGTACTTTAAGTGAGAAGGTAAGATTAGCAGCGTTCGGGAGAGCTCGGCCGGCATGTAAGCACGTGCCCGTTGAGACACCATTTCTACGAAAAAGTCGTTCGAACCGACGATACTGCCCCCGAGGATGACGACATCGGGGTCCAGTAAACTCACGACCATGCGGACCCCCAGGCCCAGGGCCTGAGCCGCTTCCTCGATGACCTCCTGGGCAGCCGGATCTCCAAAGCGAGCCGCCTCTAAGACGTCCTCGGCTCGTAAGTTGGTCACGCGGATCTGCCGGAGTCGGGATTGGGGATGCCGCCATAGGAGTGCCTGGAGTCGCTGGAGAATCCCCCGGGGCGACACAAAGGCCTCCAAACAGCCCCGGCGACCACAGGTGCACTCGGGTCCTTCCGACTGGATAGGGACGTGCCCGATGGTACCGGCCCATCCGTGAGCCCCCCAATAGGGTCGGCCGTCCACGACGATACCCCCGCTCAGGCCGCTCTCGATAGCTAAATACAAGAGGTGCCGAGCCTGGCTCCGCTGGACCTCAGGATGAAGCCGATACTCCCCATAGGCGGCCATCTGAGCCTCGTTGGCCACCAAAACGGGCCGGGACCACCGCCGTTCCAGATAAAACTTCAGCGGTTCCCCTTGCAGAAAGACGAGCTGGGGCGCATGTTGGACGACTCCCTCGGGATACGAAAGGACGGCCTGCAGGGCGACACCCAGGCCCCGGACGGACAACTGGTTCAGGACTCGTTGATATACCGCGTCGACTTCATCCAGGAAGCCCGTTAAGTCTCGACCCTCGAGAGGAA
>JANXAA010000015.1:0-5910 GCA_025061865.1 Acidobacteriota bacterium
TGCCCCTGGTCGACGAACTCGTCGTCAACGTGGGAGCCTCGGAGGATGCAACCCGCTCGATAGTCGAGTCTCTGGGGGGGACTCCCGGATTCGGATCCTCGGACACGATCTGGGACTTTGAGGGACCTGAGCCTTGGATGGAACTTTCCCGCCCGACGAACCGGGCCCTGGCCGAATGTACGGGCGCCTGGGTCGTTTACCTACAGGCCGACGAGGTCCTGCATGATCGGGATTACGACCGCCTCCGCCGCTCGGTCGGCGACGCAGGTACGTTCTATCATCCCCCGTGGGGAAAACTCCGACCCTGGAAGCGGTGGCTCCTGGTCCGGACGGGATGCTTCATCCTGCGACCCCTCTATTGGGGCCTCCGCCTGCGGAAGCTCCTGGGCGTGTAGGGGAGAGCCTGTGTCGCGACCCGCGCAGGGAGGAAGTCCCGCCGATCGAGATGAGTAGGAAACCCGTGGCTCAGGAGGTGGGACTCGAACCCACAACCCTCGGGTTAACAGCCCGATGCTCTGCCGGTTGAGCTACTCCTGAGCATTCCTGGCAGGAGGTATATGATACGTCCGCAGCCGGGAAGTGTCAATTTTGGTGCCTGGTGTCCCGCCGACCCGGATGTGGCCAAGTCGGGCATTGCGAAAGGGACTAGCCCGTGCTACATTTATGTCCCGTGAGGTGGAGTGATGCCCCGTCAGTTTGAGAACGATTACATGCTTCGATGCTCTTTCTGCCACAAGCGCCAAGACGAGGTGCGGAGGCTCATTGCCGGCCCTTCCTCCGTATGCATTTGCGACGAATGTGTCGAAGCTTGCCGGGCCCTCTTGGCTGAAGAAGAACACCTCTTCGTCCAGTCGTCGGCCACGCCGACCTTCTACAAGCCCCAGGCCATTAAGGAGTTCTTGGACCAGTACATCATTGGCCAAGAGGAGGCGAAAAAGAAGATCGCTGTCGCCGTTTACAATCACTACAAGCGCATTGAGTTGAGTCGCAAGCGGACCGACGTCGAGTTCGGCAAGAGCAACATCCTGCTTATCGGCCCGACAGGGAGCGGCAAGACGCTGATGGCCGAGACGCTCGCCAAGCTCTTGAACGTCCCCTTCGCCATTGCCGACGCCACGACCTTGACGGAGGCCGGCTACGTCGGCGAGGACGTTGAGAACATTCTTTTGCGGCTCTTGCAGAATGCAGGTTGGGACAAGGAGAAAGCGCAGCGAGGCGTCGTCTACATCGACGAGATCGACAAGATTGCTAAAAAAGACGAGAATCCCTCGATCACCCGGGACGTCTCTGGCGAGGGCGTTCAACAAGCCCTCCTGAAGATCCTCGAGGGGACGATCGCCAACGTCCCACCCCAGGGCGGCCGCAAGCACCCGCACCAGGAGTTCATCCAGATCGACACGACCCACATCCTGTTCATCTGCGGCGGGGCCTTCATCGGTTTGGAGAAAATCATCGAGCGACGTCTGGGCCGCCGGACCATCGGCTACCAAGCCTCGATGGAGGGCGGGACGGTTCCCCGGCATGAGATCCTGCGGTACGTCCTTCCCGAGGACCTCATCAAGTTTGGGATGATCCCCGAGTTTGTCGGCCGCCTCCCGGTCGTCGCCGTCTTCCACGAGCTTTCCCGCCAGGACCTCATCCGTATCCTGACGGAGCCCAAAAACGCTCTCGTCAAGCAGTACAAGATGCTCTTCGAATACGACGCCATCCAGTTGGACTTTGCCCCCGAGGCCTTGGAGACGATCGCCGACCTGGCCATTCAGCGTAAGACGGGCGCTCGAGCCCTCCGAAACATCATGGAAGAGGTCATGTTGGACCTGATGTATTACCTACCGTCTCAGGGGGAACCCAAACGGGTCGTCGTCACCCGGGAGATGGTCCTCGAGACCCAGGCCCGGTATGCCCTGAAGGAAGCCGTGTAGACCCGGCCATTCAGGAACTTGGGAGTTCGGCGATCCGGCAGTAAAGGGTACGTTGGCAGAGCAGACGTTCAGTACGCACTTCCGTCCGATGAGACGTGGGCTCGACGGATAGACCAGAGGCTCTCGTCCCGCCCTATTTCGTTGCTCGTTACCTATCGGCCCCTTACTCCTGAACGCCCGAATGGCCGGATCGCCGAACTGCCCGATGACCTACTTGGCCGTCCAGGGGTTGGAGATCCCGTGTCGCTCGAGCTTCCGCAAGAGGGTCGTCCGGCTAATGCCCAAGAGCCGGGCGGCCTCGGGTAGGGTGGCGAACATCCGGGTGGCGAACTGGAGCATAGCGCGTTCAAAGACCCCCTCGATTTCCGCCATCAGGCCGTCGGTCTGACCCGACTGGAGGTATTCGTGGATCAGGCTAATGATGAGATTAGCCAGGGGTTCTGGCGCCTCCATCGGGAGACGGCCGGACAGCAGGACTTGCAGGCGAGCCGTCGTTAGGAGGACTGGCCCCCCTTCCGTGAGACGGATCAAACGGTCCCAGAACTGGACGACGGCGCCCATATCGTCGGGCCAGGGGTAGGAACTGAAGCGTTGCCAGGCCCACTGGGTCCATACGATGGG
Organism: Acidobacteriota bacterium; assembly: GCA_025061865.1. GTDB lineage: Bacteria > Acidobacteriota > HRBIN11 > HRBIN11 > HRBIN11 > HRBIN11. The sequence continues at coordinate 2,544 of JANXAA010000015.1, forward strand.
CTTGGGGGGCCGGCGGAGCAAGCGGACGACATCGGGCCAGGTGTGGGCCATCTGGGTCGGTTTCGGAAGCCACATCCAGAGGACGTTGGACGCCTTGCGGAAGGCCTGCGCCATCGTATAGAGGCGGTCCTCCTGGCCGTAGAGGGTCAGCAAGCTCCGGGTGACGCGCTCGCCCCGGGCCGGCTTCAGCCACTCAAAGATACGCTCCCGTTGAGGTGCGGTGACTTCCAAGGGTTCGGCGACATGCCATTCGGTGGGATTCCACTGGGGATGCCCTGCCAGGAGAGACACGACGGTCCGGGCCAGGAAGGGGAGGGAGCCGACTTCTGCCAGGACGACCGTGCCGCTATGGGATAAGATGCGGCTGTGGACCGTCGCCAGCCAAGTCGCGAAGGACGACGAAGCGTCAGTCAGGCGACTCCCGACGGGGTCGGCCGACCGCTCAGGGAGGACCGCGATTCCTTGCTGGACCTCCTGAATCCACCGAATGACCCGGGGATGCTGGATCCCCTGCTCAGGTCGCCAGGGGATAAACCAGGTGTTGGGCCACCGGACGTAGGCAGGCCCCTCCACCGGGTCGAAAAGGACCCAAAAGGCCGTCAGAAACTGCCGGGTGGCCTCGGCGGGAACGCCGTGGACCTCATGGGCCGTCAGGACAAACACATCCAGGGGGAGGGGTTCATCCGCCTCCGGCGGCGCCCAGAGACTGGCTTCTTGATGGACAGCTTCCGGAAGCCACGGCCGGAGGCTGGCCTGCTGACCGATCAGGCCCCGCCCCCACCACCACCGCCATGTCGGATTCCACCATAGGGGGCTATCGTTTCGAATTTGGGTCGGCGCCGGTCGGGTCGTCATAAGGTTCCTTATCAGGGTCTGGGGTCGGGAGTCAGGCGTCTGAACACGCCCCTATCTCTAACCCCGGACTCCGGATCTCGTATCATTCAGGCTGGATGCGCCGAAGCAGGGTCCGCAGGTAGGCCTGCAAGGCAGGTCCCACGTCCGGGTGCTGGAGGCCCAACTCGATGTTCGCCTGGAGGAATCCCAGCTTGCTTCCCGTATCGTAGCGGCGGCCCTGGATCTCGATAGCATACAGGGGGCGGTCGTCCTGAACCCACACCTGGAGGGCATCCGTGAGCTGAATCTCACCCCGGGCGTCTGGGGGGGTCGCCTCGATATAAGAAAAGATGTCGGGATGCAAGACGTACCGCCCGATGATGGCCAGTCGAGAGGGCGCCGCCTCGGTCGGGGGCTTTTCCACCAGGCGCCGGACCCGGTAGACGCCGGCATGAACCGGCACGCCGTCGATCACCCCGTAGGCCGAAACCTCGGCCTGGGAGACCGACTGAACGCCGATGACAGGTGCCTGCACTTCCTGACTCCAGGCGATCAGGGGCTGGATGGCCGGCACGTCTGCCATGATCAGGTCGTCGCCTAAAAAGACGGCGAAAGGTTCGTCGTCGTCCACGAAGGGCGCCGCGCAGAGAACGGCATGGCCCAGTCCCTGGGGGACTTTTTGCCGCACATAGGCGACGTGAACCATATGGGAGGTATCCCGCACGACTTGGAGCTTCTCCAGCTCCTGCCGTTCCTCTAGGATGCGCTCGAGTTCGAGACTCACGTCAAAGTGGTTCTCGATGGCCTCCTTGCCCCGCCCCGTGATAAACACGATGTCCGTTAAGCCGGCCGCCAGGGCTTCCTCGACGATATACTGGATCACGGGTTTATCGACGACCGGGAGCATCTCCTTGGGAAGCGCTTTGGTCGCCGGTAAAAAGCGGGTGCCGAGCCCCGCGACCGGAAAGATAGCCTTGCGAATCCGACGGAATGCTTTCATCCCTTGCCCCCTCGGGGCCATCATAGACCGGCGGGCAGGGAGATACAAGATGCAGGATGCAAGTCTACGAGGCGCTTTCGATCTGCTGAGTCGCTACCTTCGCCTGGGGCCGCTTGCCAAACAGCCAGGCGACCAGGACGCTCACGAAATAGAGGCCTACCAGGGGGAGGGCCAAGACGGTCTGGGTGATCATGTCCCCGCTGGGGGTGATCACGGCGGCGACCACGAAGCTGGCTGCCACGGCAATCCGCCAGAACTTCCACAGCGACCGAGCCGAGACGATCCCCAGCCGTGCCAGTAAAAGCGTAAAGACCGGCATTTCAAAAGTCAGGGCGACGCCCAAGATAAGATGCAGGAAAAACGATATATAGCTGGTCGTCGTGATCAGCAAGTGGAAGTCCTGACTGACGTCGATTAGGAATCGACACGTCAGGGGCATGAGGACTCGGTAGCCGAAATAGCCGCCGGCCAGGAAGCAGACCGTGCTGAAGGCCATCAAGCCCAGGAGGACCCGCTTCTCGTGAGCATACAACCCCGGGGCCACAAAGCGCCATACCTGCCAGAGGACCCAGGGGGACGCCAGGAAGACGCCCCCGAAGAAGGACAGTTTTACATAAAAGATAAAGGCTTCCGTCAGGCTCAGGACGGTCAGGCTCTGCCCCGGTGGCAGATAGGGCCGGAGGGGCTGGAGGAGCCAGGCCAGGAGCCATGGGCGTAAGAACCAAGCGACGACCATCCCGACGAAGATCCCCGCCAGGCTGTTCAAAAAACACCGCCGGAGGTCGGCTAAGTGCTGCAAGAGCGGGAGTGGCTTATCGACGTCCCTCGGGGTCATCTCCCGTCACCTCAGGTCCCCACTCGTGTGCCGTCTCGAGGCCGGTCCCCCCCTCTCGAGGCATCGGCGCCACCTCCGCCGGCCCGGGTCGGGGCGCTTTAGCCGCCTCCGACGTCTCGGACGACGGGTCGGCCAAGCCCAGATCCTTCTCGAGGCTCGCCCGGGCCCACTCCTCTCGGACGACGGCCTGGGCCCGCTCGGCGGCCTGCCGGATTTCGGCCATGGTCCGACCGACCTGCCGGAGGAGCTCTGGGAGCTTGTCCGGCCCAAATAAGAGCAGGATGACGAGGGCGATCAGGACCATCTCGCCGAATCCCAGGTTCCCGAACATGACCCAGGCTCGCGGGCTGGATTCCGCCTATATTTTGATATCGGCCATTCCCGATGTCGACTGTCGGAGATGCAAGATAAGGTCCCAGGTGCCGGGTGTCGGGTTCTAGGATAAAAAAGCACGAACTGCCAACCGTGGATCTGTCTGAGAAGACCTGTACGCCCTGTCCTGAGCTGAGGGAATCCAGGGGTTCCTGCACGAGTCGGGGTCCGTAGGCTTTCCGGCCTGCGGACCTCTGCCACCACTATACAATTCAGGTTGACAAAGCCGTCGTCTGGGGGCTCGCAGTCCTTTAGCCGGAAACCTGGTCCCCGACCCCTGGCCCCCCCATCTTGCATCCTGCATCTTGCATCCTGCATCCTTATCG
>JANXAA010000015.1:5920-15088 GCA_025061865.1 Acidobacteriota bacterium
TACAGATGAACGTTCACCTTTTGCTGTTAGGCGACATCATCGGACGGCCCGGCCGCCGCACCGTGCGGGCACAATTGGAGCGGATCCGGCGGGAGCGACCCGTGGACCTGGTCGTCGCCAACGTAGAGAACGCGGCCCACGGGTTTGGCATCACGCCGGAGGTCGCGCAGGAACTGCGGAGTTACGGCATCCACGTCATGACCTCGGGCAATCACATCTATGACAAGAAGGAGATCATCCCGGTCCTGGACGACATGACGGACCTCCTGCGGCCGGCGAACTATCCGACAGGGGTGCCTGGCCGGGGCTGGGGCCTCTACGAGACGGCTGGCGGCGTCCGGGTCGCTGTCATCAACCTCCAGGGCCGGGTCCTAATGCCCTGGGTCCCCTGTCCCTTCGACTGGGTCGACCAACATCTGGCGACTATCCGGCAGGCGACTCCCCTCGTCGTCGTCGACATGCATGCCGAGGCGACCTCGGAGAAGAACGCCATGGGTTGGTACCTCAACGGGAAGGTCACTGTCGTGTTTGGGACTCATACGCATATCCCGACGGCCGACGCCCGCATCCTGCCGGGCGGCCACACGGCTTACGTGACCGACGTGGGCATGAACGGACCTTACGATTCAGTCATCGGGATGGACGTCCAGATGGCTCTCCAGAAGCTTCGCACGACGTTCCCCCGTCACCTGGAGGTCGCCAGCGGGCCCTGCCAATTTACCGGCCTCTACGTCGTGGCCGACACCGACACAGGCCGGGCCTTGTCGGTCGAACATATCATCTTCCGAGAACCCCCGGGAGGTGGGTCATGACGGAACCCATCCGGATTGGCATTATCGGCGGAAGCGGCCTCTACCGGATGAAGGACCTGGAGGTCCAGGGTGAGTACACAGTCTCGACGCCCTTCGGCGAGCCCTCAGGCCCTTACGTCATCGGGCGCCTGGGGTCTCATGCCGTGGCCTTCCTGCCTCGACACGGCGTCGGCCACGTCAAGCTCCCGACCGAAATCAACTTCCGGGCCAACATTTACGGATTTAAGGTCCTCGGCGTCGAATGGCTGATCTCAGTCAGTGCCGTCGGGAGCATGAAAGAAGCCATCCGACCGGGCATGATGGTCATCCCGGACCAGTTCTTCGACCGGACGCGCCTGCGGGAACGGACCTTCTTCGGAGAGGGTCTCGTGGCCCACGTCAGTTTCGCTCATCCCGTCTGTCCCGAGCTGAGCATAGCCCTCTACACGGCTGCCCAGCAGGTCGGCGTCGAAACCCAATTTGGGGGGACTTACCTGTGCATCGAGGGGCCCCAATTTAGCACAAAAGCCGAGTCCGATACTTACCGGACGTGGAACGTCGATGTCATCGGGATGACGAATCTGCCGGAGGCCTGGCTCGCTCGGGAGGCCGAGATCTGCTACGCCACCATCGCCATGGCGACCGACTACGACTGCTGGTACGAGCACGCCGAACCCGTGACGGCCGAGATGGTCCTCCGAGTCCTCCAAGAGAACCTGGAGAAGGCCCAGCGCATTATCCGGAAGGTTATGGACTTCCTGCCCCTCCAGCGCCACTGCCCGTGTCCCTCGGCCCTGAAGGACGCCTTCATCACGGACCCCCAATGCGTCCCCCGGGCGACCCTCGAGAAACTCTGGCCTATCGTCGGAAGGTACTTCGGTAATCCGGCCATGAGTGGCCCTACGAAGGGATGAGCCATTCCTTTGGCAGGTGGACAGGTCGGCAGATGGGTATATGGGGAGTTAGGGTATAAAGGTAGCACCCGTGGTAGCCCGAATGTCGTGTGCTCATTAGCCCAGCTCCGGCCGGCACTAGCCCAAATAGACGTCCGCTATGTTTGGGGACACCCCTAAGGGTTACCCTTACGCCCGACTTGCCCGTCTGCCGACCGGCCTAAGATGATAGCTTGCTGCCCCACAGGAGGATGGCGATGCGGATCTATGGCTTTCAGCTTTCTTTCCGGATGGACGCCGAGACGTCGGCCGACATCACGACCCCCGTCCAAGACCAGGTCCGGGCCTCGGGCATCCATGAGGGCTTTGTCGTCCTGTTCGCCCAAGGTTCGACCTGCGCCCTCAGCACGATGGAATTCGAGCCCGGCCTTCGCAAGGACCTCTTCAGCGCAATGGAGCGGATCGCCCCTTCCGATATCGACTATGCCCATCACCGGACCTGGAATGACGGCAACGGCCGGAGCCATGTCCGGGCGACCGTCGTGGGTCCTTCCCTGACCATCCCTATCACGAAAGGTCGGCTGGACCTGGGCACGTGGCAACAGATCGTCCTCTTCAACTTTGACATTCATGCCCGGGAGCGGGTCGTCATCGGGAAAGTCTTCGGCGAACCCTGACGGGGTCACAAGGGGCGGCAGGCTAGTCAGATTAGGCGAAAAGCAAAGGGCATAGATCTAAAATTATCTGCCTGTCTCACGATAACCTGGGACAGGGCTCTACCGTGGCAATGACGACCTGGACGGTCTTGACTGTCGGTCATTCCAACCGATCGTTGGAGGACTTCATTCGGCTCTTGATGGCTCACGGCATCGAATTTCTGGCCGATGTCCGGAGGTTCCCTGGGTCCCGCCGAAATCCTCAGTTCAACAAGGGCACCCTGCTGGACGCCTTGGGGTCCTATGGCATCCTGTACCAGCCCTTTCCCGAACTCGGTGGGTGGCGGGCGCCCCAGCCGGACTCGCCCCACCGGGGCTTAACGAGTCCTGGTTTCCGAGGTTACGCTGATTACATGGAGACCCCCGAGTTTGACCGGGCCGTCCGTGCGCTCATCGACCTAACTGGGCGCTACCGGCTGGCTTACATGTGCGCCGAGGCCTTGCCCTGGCGATGTCATCGGTGGCTTCTATCAGATGCCCTGACTGTTCGGGGCCTGCGGGTCGGGCACATCCTGACGCCGACCCGCTGCCAGGCCCACCGGCTCACGCCGGGTGTGCAAGTCCGCCGCAGCCGGCTGATCTACACGGGATGCAGTCCCGGGTGAAGATCCCCGTAATCATAGATGACGGGTCCCAGGCTGAACTCAGAGGCCCCCGGATCGCTGGATGCCAAGGCGAGACTACGGGGTAAACCCGCCGGGTCTGGGGTCCGGGGTCCCTTTCTTCTACGGCCCTTGGAATCCCAGCGGGTACTCAGTATATGATGTAAAAGATATGATGTAAAAGACGCAAAGCAGACTCTGAAAAACCCGCAGGGTGTGGTCCGGCGTCGGTATGGCGTCCCTTGGTGGGGCTTGGGCTCCTAGTCGGTTCGACGTGTCGCCTTGGGATATACGCCGAACGGATGAGATCCCGGTCGTCACCCGGGGGCCGGTTCCCCAACCGGTCCACCGGGTCCGTGTGACGGGCGTCGTGAATCAAGCCTTGACCCTGGCCGACCAGAGCCTCGTCGTCCTCATCGAGACCGATGAGGCATCAGGCCCCCAACCCCGAACTCTTAATCAGGCGGCCCGATGCATTCGAAAATGGTTTTGACGTCCGAACCCTGGCCGGTCCAGCTGGCGCGGTATTCCTTTAAGAAACGGGAGAAGCTGGCCATCCTGCGATATTTCCTGCAGGACCTGCCGCCGGCGGCCCGGTGTCTGGAACTCGGCTGTGCGAAGGGGGCCCTCAGTTACTTCCTTCGGCAGATGGGCGGCTGGTGGGTCTCGGCTGACTTGGATACCGTCCACGTCCAAGAGACCCGCCGAGTCGTCGGGACTTCTGTCGTTCAGGTCGACACTCGGGGTCTGCCCTTTCGACCCGGTTGTTTCGACGTCGTGGTCTCCATGGATTACATGGAGCACATCGAGGACGACCGGGCGTGTCTAGACGAGCTCTGTAGCCTGGTGAAGCCCGGCGGTCGGCTGATCATTGGCACCCCCTGTACGGGCCGTCTGTATTTGCTCAATCGAGTCAAACCCCGGCTGGGCCTCCGGCTGGAGCACTACGGCCACGTCCGGGAGGGCTACCGCCCGGAGGACTTGTATCGGGCCCTCCTATACCGGGGTTTCGAGGTCGAGCGGGTCGTGACCTATGCTCGGTTCCTGACCGAGGGTATCGAAATGCTGATGAATTGGTATTACGTCTGGAGGCAACGGCGGCGTGCGTCGGCTATACGTCCGGCCTCCCGGGACGGCGTCATCGCCCCGGCCTCGGAGACAGACTTCCGGAGCCTTGAGGGGGCGTTTCGGTGGTACCGTCGGGTGTACCCCTTGCTGTGGGCCTTGACACGGTTAGACTCCCTGGCGGTCCCCCTGCGGGGCTACGCCATGATCATCTCGGCGCGGAAGCTGGGGACGCCGATGTGGGTGCGGTTCCATGAAGCACGCAAGAGCGCTGACCTGGGACACCAGCCTGCAAACCCTTAAACCCTCTCGGGGCGTCGTCGTCCTGATGGGGCCCGTCGATAGCGGCAAGTCGACCTGGGTCCGGCAGTACTGTAACCTGTATCCCGATGCGGACATCGGTTTAGTCAGCGCTGACTTGGGGCAATGTCTCTTTGGGGCCCCCGGCCTGATCAGTTATGCCCTGTGGGACCCCCGCCGGCCGGACATCGAGCAGTACCTTCCGGAGGCCTGCGTCTTCATTGGGGCGACGCACCCGACAGGCCGCCTTCTCCAGACCGTCGATGCCATCCGACGGGTCGTCCGGTATGCCCGCCAGCGTCATGCGACGGTCCTGGTCGACACGGACGGCCTGATCGACGACGCCGTCGGACGGGAATACAAGTGGACACTGCTGATGAGCCTCCGGCCCTGCACGGTGGCCCTCCTGACATGGCCCGGGGGGGAATATCCGTGGGCTTCTTGGCTGGCCCCCTGGTCGGACATCGAGTTGTTCGTCGTGGAACCCCACGGGCGAGTTCGGGCAAAACCACCCTCCGAGCGGGCCCAGCGTCGGCATCAGACGTTTCAACGATGGTTCAGCGACGTCCAGCGGATCCACGTGCCCATCGACCCCTATCTCATCAGTGACTGCACGGGCCTGGGCGCCCTGGCGACGTCCCCCGAGTGGGACCGGATGCTGAACGTCCTGGGCGATGGACTCGTATACGCCGAACGGACGCCACGGAAGGTCTGGGTCCTCACTCGAGAGGCCCTCTCGTCGGTCGTTTATCATCAGCTCCGAGAAGTCCTGTCTCCATATCAGGTCCAGGTCCACCCGCTCCCCCGATGGCACCATCGGCTCGTCGGGGACGTCCGACCCGACGGATATGCCTCCGGGATGGGCCGTATCGTCGGGTGGTCCGCCTGGCCGCCGATGCTCGAGATCGAGGGCCGCTTCCTGACATCCCCTGGGCCCCTCTGGGTCATCGGCCCGGCGACCTTCCCCGAGGTCACGCATCCCGATACGACGTGAGGGGCCTCCGTTAAGGACATCCGCCTTTTTCTGGCTAACTTATCACTCGGTTTTGGGGAGAGACAGAAAAGGGGCCATCGTCTCTGGAAGCCGAGGGGAGAATCCACCCGTCCCCTGAGAAAAGGAGAGGCGATACCCTCAAGCCTTGACAGCCAAGCAAGTATGATATAGAATAAACACTTGCCTTAAACCCATGATTCACCTCTAATGATTTACCCCTAAGGGTCACCTCACGGGAGGGGTGTTATGAAGAAATGGAAAAAGCAACTCCATTGGATATGGCTCTTACCGGGACTCCTGTTACTTATGCCCTGGCTCTTGGGGCTTCAGCCCCGGCCGAAGGCTGAAGACCCGCAAGTCGAACCCAATTCGCTATTCGAGCGGATTCGAGTCGGGAAAGGGAGACTCCCCGCTGAATTCGGCTATCTCTTCCGGGCGTCTAAACAGCGGGGGACCCGGCGGGCCGAGCCCCCGTATGCGCCCGGCGAAGTCCTGGTGCGTTTCAAGAGGAACGTGTCCGTCGCTCAGGCGGAAGCGCTGCATCGGCAGTTAGGTACGACGGTGCTGCTCGAATCCCGGATGGTCCCTGGACTCCAGTGGGTGAAACTGCCGGTCCACTTGTCAGTCAAGCAGGCTGTGGAGCTTTTCCAGCGCAGCGGGCTCGTGCAGTACGCTGAACCTAACTACGTTGTACACCTCCTGCAAGCCTATCCGAATGACCCTTTTGTCCAGATCCGCGACACGGCAACTCACCCCACCTCTCCAGGGTACTACGTCCAATGCGACCCCGAGTCTCCCGATACGGATAACAGGTCGTGGTTTACATACGCCTGGGACCTGCAGATGGCTACACCGTGTACTTATGCAGACCCCTTCTTGTGTCCCAGCGGCTTTGGTTGCGGCGGCAACAATGCGGCCCGCCCTGACATCGGTGTGCTTCCTTGTACGTCTCCCACGCAGTGCTTTAGCATCGATTCCCAAGGCGCATGGACCCACGTACCCCAAACGACTTTGCAGGATGTCCTCGTGATGGTCATCGATACAGGTGTCGACTACACCCACGTGGACGTGGCGGCAAACGTGTGGAAAAATCCGGGTGAGATCCCGGCCGACGGTGTGGACAACGACAACAATGGCATCGTGGACGACGTCCACGGCATCCGTACTATCGGGGCCGGAGGCGGCGGACCCGGTTGCGGTAGTGCCAACTTCGGTGACCCCATGGACGACCACGGGCATGGCACGCACGTATCCAGCACGATCGCTTCCCGGGCCAATAACTTCGCGGGCCTCGTCGGTATGGGCGGTCTGAACAATCGGGTCAAAATCGTCGGATGTAAGTCCTTTGACAGCTCAGGCACGGGTCTGCTAGCCGACATTATCAAGTGCTTCGAGTACGCCTACTATTTGAAGGTGAACCGGGGCTTCAACCTGGTGGCGACGAACAACAGCTGGGGCGGCGGCGGATTCTCATGGGCCCTTTACGATGCCATTGCAGCCCATCGCGATGCCGGCATCCTGGCTGTCTTTGCCGCCGGTAATGCTGCTTCCGATAACGATACTACGCCAGCCTACCCGTCGAATTTCGATTTGGATAATCTAATTGCCGTGGGTTCCTACAACCAGCATGATTGTGCCTCGGGCTTCTCTAACTGGGGGGGTCGGAGCGTGGATATCTTTGCCCCCGGCAGCGTCATTCTGGGGGCATGCCCCTGGCCGCTGATCGGAATGTGCTCCGGTGACCCCAATGTGCAGTACGTGTTCGCCTCCGGTACGTCGATGGCGGCGCCTCACGTGACAGGCCTGGCGGCCCTGATGAAGGCGGTCCAACCGAACCTCCAGTGGTGGCAAATTCGGAATATCATCTTGACGACGGGCGTGGCTTCGACGATGACGGACGCCGACTGTAGTACCGTGGGCGGTAGCGGAGATGACGTGGATGGCTCGACCTTCCAGTCTTATACGGGTTCTGGGTCTCCGGCTGACAAGAAGTCCGTTACCGACCGGCGGATCAACGCTCTCCGGGCCGCCCAAGTGGCAGCGGCCGGGGCAGGACCGGGTGACTATCCTCTACGAGCCCGCATCTGGCCTTACGGGATGGGCCCCTTCAGTGCTACGGCTGGACATCCCTTCGTGATGAAGGTGATTAACGTCAACGGTTGGAACGTCGGGACTCCCGGTAGCGTGACGGCTTCAATTCAGCAGGTATCCTTAGTAAACGTAGCGACTTATGACTTTGAATCGGGACCCCAAGGTTGGACGGCGGCACCCTACAGTGGGTGCGGGAATAACTTGTGGCATCGAACCAATGCGGCTTGTGGGGGCGCCACGAGTTTCTACGCGTACTTTGGGCAGGATGCGACTTGCGACTACGATACGGGGGCGACGGTATGTGGAGCATGGGTGTCTCCGGTCATCGACCTGAGCTTGTATACGACGGCCCTCCTTGTGTTTGACTACAACCTGGAGACGGAGGGTGGGGCACCTTTCGATCATGCGCTGGTCCAGATATCGATGGATGGGGGGACGACGTGGACGACGATAGCGGATAATGCTGGAGGGGGGTTGCAAGACGGGGCCGGTTGGCAGACGGCGGCGATCGATATCAGCCCTTATATAAGTCCGACCGTACGCGTGCGGTTTGCGTTTGACAGTGTGGACCCTTGGGTTAACAATCTCCTAGGTTTCCAGGTCGACAACGTGAATATAGCTGTTCCAGGACCCTCTGTCTCTTGTGGCCCTCCTGTGACCTTTGTCGATAACGGGACCCAGCCGGACCAAGTGGCTAACGACGGTATCTTCGTCGGTTCGTTCGATTTCACGAGCCCACCTTGCAACACATCCGGTGTCTACACGATCGACATCCAAGTGAACGCCACGACGATCGAGACTTTGATGGTCAACGTGACTGCGGGCCCACCGGCGGGGGTCCTCGAGATCGTGCCAGACCCACTAGATTTTGCCTTCGTAGCCGTAGGCCAGTCTAGGACGCTTCCGGTCCATATTCGGAATATAGGGACAGGGCCGTTCCAAGTGACCTCGGTCGGGCCTTCGCCGGATCCGGCTTTCACTTTTAGCTGTCCGTCGACACCCTTCACGGTCGCTCCGGGTATGGAAGTCTTCTGCTCAGTGACCTTCATGCCGTCGGTCGGTGGACCCCAATGGGCAACCATCCCGGTCACGACGGATACGGCCGGGAGTGGCTCTATCAATGCGCAGGGCATAGGTGTGGGCCCGTATCCCGACATCCACATGCCGACGACGACTCTCGACTTCGGCACGGTCGTGTGGGGCCATACACAGGCTGCCAATCTGAACATCCAGAATCTGGGAGCCAGTAACCTCTTCATCAGTGCTGTGGACAACAGCCTGGCGCCCTCGGTGAACGTCACGACGCCCCTTCCGTTGACCATCGGGCCTTCTACGACCGGTGCGCTGGGGTTCTCGTGGGATTCGGCGAATGGTTGTGTCGATTCTCGGGTCGGTATCGTGAGTAACGATCCCGACGAGTCCAATGCCCAAGTGCGCGTCCTCGGCCGCACGAGCATCGCCGACGTCGTATCGGGGGTCGACTACTACGTACAGCGTTTGATCTCGAATCAGATCACCAGCGGATGCGGCACGGAAGCTACCGTTTACGGGACCGACTTGAACGGTGACGGGGACACGACGGACCTCGTGTACTGTCCAAATGTGGACATCACCCGTGCGCAGATGGCCATCTTTATCAGCCGGGCGGTGTTGGGTGGGGATCCGCCGGTAGCCGGGAGCGGTCCGGCGGGGAGCTGGCACTGCGGGGACGGCCTG
>JANXAA010000160.1:0-5472 GCA_025061865.1 Acidobacteriota bacterium
GGTCCTCATTGAAGTCCGATTGTCGCCCGAGTCGACCAAGCACGGCTGTACGGAGGACGAACTGCCGACGCTCGTCGAACGTCTCGCCGACTCGGCACACCTGCGCCTGGTCGGTCTGATGACCATCCCGCCCTATGACCCAGACCCTGAGGCGGCTCGACCCTACTTCCGACGGCTTCGTCAGCTTCGGGATCAGGTCAACGCCGACCTGGCTGCTCGGGGTCACCCCTTGCGGCTCCATCACCTTTCGATGGGGATGAGCCACGACTTCGAGGTCGCCATCGAAGAGGGGGCCACGATCGTCCGAATTGGTCAGGCCATCTTCGGACCCCGGCCAGAGAGGTAGGGGCAGGTCGGGTGTAGGGGCAACCCTTGGAGTTGCCTATAAGAAGGGCGGACGTCCATGGGAGCGGGTGTCGGTCGTGGCCGGGCCGATGAGTGCCTCCATCGAGACCATTATGGGCGCTACGTTTACAATCTACCTCCCTGTCCGCCCCTGGCCCGCTGCGTATGTACGAGAGGAGCTGTCCGGCGTGAAGCACGTGATCCTGACCGTCTTGGACTGGACCATTCAGGTTTACATCTTGCTCATCGTGTTTCGCGTCTTTTTGTCCTGGGGCTTTCTTCCCATTCGATACTGGCGGTGGTTAATTCGGCTCACCGAGCCCGTCCTGGCGCCCGTCCGGCGACTCCTGGGTCGTTCGACCGTATCGACGGCCATCGACTTCAGCCCGGCGATCGTCGTCCTGCTGTTGGTCCTCCTCCGACGGTGGCTCCGGTCTTTGTTAGAGTGAACCAATGGGCTCATGGCTATCTCCCGTGAGCCATGAGCCGCCCCGTCATACCGGCCTGACATCCCGTCACCACTTTGTTTCTGGCAGGACCGGCAGGCGGTTCAGACGAGAGAGACCAAAGGACTCGGGGAGGTGCTGGGGCCGGGGTCCGACGGGTCGGTGGACCGAACGAGGCAAGCCGGCCATCGAGGGAATCGTCCCCTGTCGGGTAGACGAAGGAATTTTTTGTTGCAGGAGGATCCACAAGAGTAAGAAGACGACCCACGCGATGGGTTTCCATATCGGCGGGTCCGGACGTTTCCCCTCCGAAGGAAGGCGGCGGAGCCGTTCGATCAGCCGCCGCGGCGGGCAAGCCGCTTCGCGGAACGGTCGCAGAAAGGTATCGATCTGTTTCCACCGGGGGTGCTGACGGCATTCCTCACACATAGGTCCCCCCTTCGGTGTGAGGTCTTCATCGATCCGGCTCCTGACCCTCGACGCCCTAAAAGCCCGACACCCTGCCACAGACCCCGTCTATTTTTCAACGAATGCGGTCGGCATTCCGATCATGCCTTCGGGGGATGCCGACTGGGCATGGGCTGGGACCAGGGTCGGATACTCGACCTGGAGCTGTCGGGCCAGCAGGCTCCGGGCTCGGTTTAGGCGGGACTTGACAGTCCCGACGGGGATACCCAGGGCTTGAGCAATCTCCTCATAGGGGAGCTCCATAAATTCTCGCATAATGAGGACGGCCTGGAGCTCGTGGGGCATGTCTTGGAGGACTCGACGCAAGGCCCGGCGGGCGTCCCGGGAGAGGAAAGTGCGTTCTTGCGTATGGACGCTGGCATACCACCACTCCCGGGCTTCGAGCCAGAGCCGACGCAGAAAGCGGCGTTCATGCCTCTGCCGCCGATAGGCGTCGATGCAATAGTTATAGGCCGTCCGCATCAGCCAGTACCTAAGATTCGTGTGGTGCCCCAACTTTTCTAAGTTCTGGAACAGTCGAAGGAAGATCTCCTGCGTGTACTCTTCGGCCAACGTCGGACTGTGGGTAAAGTGGTAGCAAAACTGATAGACCATGGGAGTAAAGGCTTGGACAAGCCACTCCCAGGCCTCGGGGTCTCCGTCCAACCAGCGCCGGTACCACCGGTGGGCCGCCAGGGGTGTGTCGGGGGGCAGTGGGAAAGACCCATCCGGGTGACTCTCGTCTTGGGTGTCTCGGAAGTCCTGTTCTTTCGATGGCATCGAGCTCCCCTCCTGAAAAGGCCGGTCGGGTCTACCTCAAACCGAGGGCCAAGGAAAGGAGAATCGATGATAACCACTTCCCCGGGTCAGGTCCAGTCCACGGTACTCTGGGAGGAAGATTCAGCTCCACCATTTGCCGTGCCAGGCTCAAACGCCCCGGCCGGTCCCCTCGTCTCCAGGGGGAGTGGGATAAAGTCGGGGATCCACTCCCCCGTGCACATCGGGTTCACATCCTGTATCCTGCGCTTGTTTAAGGCCTGCAATTTGGGTTACCTACTACCCAACACCCGGTATTGAACAGGCCCATGTTGTATCCTCTGGACGATACGATTGTGGCGGTCAGCACGCCGCCGGGCCGGGGGGCTATCGGCATCGTGCGGCTTTCGGGACGGCGGACCGTGGAGGTGGCTTCTCGGGTGTTCCGTCCCCACGCGGGGTCGCTACCAGCGGCGGGGATACCCGTCCGCCGTATGGTCCTGGGCGTCTTCGTGGACCCCGCCGGGGATGAACCTATC
This sequence comes from Acidobacteriota bacterium, assembly GCA_025061865.1. GTDB lineage: Bacteria > Acidobacteriota > HRBIN11 > HRBIN11 > HRBIN11 > HRBIN11. The sequence continues at coordinate 2,534 of JANXAA010000160.1, forward strand.
GATACGGGCTTCCTCATCCTGTTCCGGGGCCCCCGGAGCTTTACCGGTGAGGACCTGGCTGAATTCCACCTCCATGGGAGCCCGCCCGTCCTACGGGCCGTCGTCGACGTCCTGACCCGACTCGGGGCTCGACTGGCCCAACCGGGTGAATTCACCTACCGGGCATTCGTCCACGGCAAGATCGATCTCGCCCAGGCAGAGGCTCTCAATGACCTCATTCAGGCAGATGCCCTCTGGCAAGCCCGCTCCGCCCTTCATCACCTTCAGGGATACCTCTCCCGAACGCTTCGGGCTTGGAAAGAGGACCTCATCGAGCTGATCGCCCGTTACGAGGCGGCCGTCGATTTCGGAGAGGCTGAAGACATGCAGTTCTTCGAGCCGGGTGAGGCCGAGCGCCGTCTAGACAGCCTCGTCGGGCGCATCGCCGACCTGCTGGCGACGTACCGGCAAGGCCGGGCCTTGCGAGAGGGCCTCCGGGTCGTCATCGTCGGTAAGCCGAACGCCGGTAAATCGTCTCTCTTTAACGCCCTCCTGCGGGAGCCCCGGGCCATCGTCACGCCCCTACCGGGCACAACCCGAGACTTCATCAAGGAGCGCCTCATCGTCGACGGCCTGGCCGTCGAGCTCGTCGACACGGCCGGCGTGCGTCCGACGCCCGAAGTCGTCGAACGGCTCGGGATCGAGCGAACTCTCCAGCAAATCGCCGAGGCGGACCTCGTCTTGTGGGTCCTGGATGGGTCTGTGCCTCTGGATGCCGAAGATGACGCCGTCTATGCCGTGCTTCGAGACAGGACCTTTCAGGCTTTTCGGAATAAGATGGACCTACCCTCGGCTTGGCCGCCCGAGGCCTTCACGGCCCGATATGGCACGCCGCTTCGGGGAGCCCTCTCTTGCGAGACGGGGACCGGCATCGCCGATGTGATGGACGCCATCCGAGCCGCCGTGCGGGACGTTCAACAAAGCTGGCGGGACCATGCCGTCGTCGTAACCAATGCCCGCCACGAGGCATGTCTGCGACAAGCCCGCAAGGCCCTGCAACGGGCTCAGTACAGCCTGCAGACCCAGGCCCCCGAACCTATCGTCTTGGAAGACCTACGGTCAGCCCTGCGAGCCCTCGACGCAATCACGGGTGAGACTGACGTAGAAGATATCCTGGACCGCATTTTCACCCAGTTTTGCATCGGCAAGTAGGGCCTGCGGGACAGAGAGCTACGACAAGGAATGCTATGTAGCGGAGTCGTATGCGTTATGCTCCACACCCGTTCGATCATGGCCCTGCGTCCTGATGGAAGGTCTCGACCCCAGGCCGTAAGACGAGGACGATCCGTTGAATGGCCTGGTCGCCGAAGGCCGGCACGTCAATCCGGTACAGAGACGTCTGCAAGCGTTCGAAGGGAACCGCCTCGTAAGTCGACGTCTGGGCCGCCGTCAGACGGTCATCGGGTAGGTAGGCTAGCCAAGGCATCGGCCGGCTTGCAAAGTATCGGCTCTCGGGTCCGCCGGGTCCGCCCGTCGGGCCGATATCGACCTCAGCAATGACCTGCTTAAGACCATCCAAGGTCTCCATATAGGTAAGCCTGAGTCGGGCACTCATATACCCGACTAACTCTCGGTAGCCGATGAACCGCTGAATACCCAAACCTCGATACATGTCCAGCCAACTGGCCAGCCAGGTCGACGGAAGCTGTCGGAAGTCCCAATCATGCATGCCGATAGCTAATGGGTACGCCCCATCGAGGACCATCGCCCCGGGGACATCAGACAAGTGGACCCAGTAAGTGACGAAGCCCGAGACCTCGACGATCGGTCGACGGTCTAGGACAAACATCGTCAGGGCATGCATGACAGAAAGGCCCAAAGACTGAGCCACGACTGGCGTAGCCGGCGTGTACTGATGCAGGGGCGGAGCAAAGGCCACCGGCGCTGGCCCAAAGGCAGACCGAATCGCCTCGATGCTCTGACGCAGACGGGCCATCTGGGCCGCCGGTGACGGGGCCATGCCCCGGAGCAAGTCGTAGAACTCGGACATCCAAAAGGGCTTTTGACTCCGAGTCGGGTCTCGACACCACTCGTCCAGGAACATGGTCGTATGAAGGAAACCATGGGACTCGATGTCCAAGACCCCAGCTTCAAAGAGGCGCTTCAGGGCTTGAAATTCGGCCGGAAAATCGTAGTAGGGGTCGGACCAGCCGTTACCCCGGCCGACGAAAATGACGTCCCGGCTGTTGAAGATTTGACCACAACGCCGCGGAACGGCTCGACCATTTACAAAGAGGTCCCCGTGGCCGACATTGCCGTCATCGACGAAGCCCGGCACGTACATGACGCTCAGGACAGCCTGCCGGGCTCGAAGTGTGTCGGCGATCCGGTCCCACTCGGCCGGCGTGATCTCGGGATAACGCGTTAGGGGCGGCGGGGGCTGTTCTGAAAGCCAAATCTTGGAGCTCGTCTGAGGGTCGTCCATACGCAGGACGGCGGTCCGCCGGAGGGGTGCCATCCAGAGGCCATAAGGGGAGCTGGCCACCAACCAGTCCCGGACGACCCCGTTGAGGCCATCCGTATAAGTCATCCAGTAGTCTGGAGTCGACTTGATCATGAAAAGCTGGTCCGTCGGCACGGCGACGGCGACGGCGCCCCCGGCCCCGTAGACCCGTCGCGTCAACAGCGGGCTTCCGTCTGTTCCCGTGGCTAAGACCTGGACGTCCGACTGGGGCCGCAAGGGCCGAAAAGTCCGAGGGGCGACTGCATATACGCGCTCTGCCGAGTCTTCCAGAGGATTCAGAGTCCGGACGCCCTGTAAGGTCGTCGGACTACCGACCGTCACGCCGAAGAGGTCGGCCAACCGGCCGTCCCAAGTCTCAACGGGTCCCCACAGAGTCGCCCCGGCCCAGACGGCTTGCCGAAGGACCCGCACGTTTGCGTCAGAAATAGCCTCCGCC
>JANXAA010000160.1:5482-5725 GCA_025061865.1 Acidobacteriota bacterium
CAGAGGACCGACGCCGGAATCCGTCGGAACGTAAACTCCTCAGACCGCAAGGGCTGAAGGTCGACCCACCGGATATCAAAAGGGATGCCGTGGAGGAGAAGGAGTTCGACGATGCCTCGATAGGCCGGAGTCGACGATGCCCACCAAACGGGCGCCGACGGCGACAGGGCCGCCTGGCAGGTGAGGACCCAAATCCGGAGCTGGACCTCTCGCAAGACCCGACTCTCCCCCAGAGACCCGCCG
>JANXAA010000161.1 GCA_025061865.1 Acidobacteriota bacterium
AGTTCGGTAGTTGGGCAGTTCGAGGGTTCGGCCGGACGGCCCTATGCTTGCATCTTGCATTTCGCATCTCGCATCTTGCGTCCTACACGCCCCACCCCGCATTCCTGGCTCCCCATTTCCCATCCGCAATGCGCCATCCCATCATCGTGGCTTTCCTCTTACTCTTGCCCCTCCTCCCCGCCTGTCGGGCGGCCCGACCGCCGGGATATCCCCGGACAGCCCCATCGGAGACGCGAAAGCCGGCGGTCCTGCCCACGGCCATGATTCGGGTCGGCCTCCTCGAGACGAACGACCCTGTCGAGGTGCAATGCCCCCAGGGATGCAAGGTCCTGCAGGGTCCTTCCGAGGTTCGACGTTTGGAGAAGGGGGAAACCCTGCGGGTCATTCCCATCTTGCAGGACTCGAAGGGGGCCTATGCGACGGCAGCTGGTGTCTGGATTCAGGTCGCTGCCCTTCAGGACCGATCGCAGGCGGAGGCCCTCCGGGACCGCCTGCGTCAGCAGTTTCCTGAGGGACCCGACTGGCGTATCGAGGCCTTCCAGGACCGATGGCGGGTCCGAGCTGGGCCCTGGACGGATGAGGCCGCCGCCCGAACATTGCTGCGGCGTCTCCAACAGGACGGCTATGAGGGCTGGCTGGATCGAGGAAACGCGGCGTCTGCTCGACCAGCCCTGTCGGTCTTTCAGGTTGTCGCCGGCCCGTGGGTGGCGACCGTGCCGGCTGAGAGCCCTTTAGAGATAATGGCCGACTCGGTTCTCATCTGGCGGGGCCAGCGCTATCCTGGGACCCTGCGGGTCGTACCCCTTCCCGACGGGAAGGTCGCCCTCGTAAACGTTCTTCCCCTCGAGTTGTACCTCGTTGGCGTGCTCGTCCAAGAAATGAATCCCCAGAAGTTCCCGGCCCTGGAAGCCCTCAAGGCTCAGGCTGTGGCCGCCCGGACGTATGCCATCCGGAATCGAAACGGCTATGCGGCTCGGGGGTATGACATCTGTGCGACACCGGCCTGTCAGGTCTATGCGGGTGTGCCGGAACTCGAGCAGGCACCCCTGGCGTACACGGCCATCGCCGAAACCCGGGGTGAGGTCCTGACTTACGGGGGCGAGACCATTCAGGCCTTCTATATGAGCACTTGCGGGGGACACACGGATGCGGCCGAGTTCATCTTCCCTCGGTTTGCGGCCCCCTACTTACAGGGTGTCCCCTGTCCCGATGACGCCGGTTCAGGGGTGCAAACGGTGGAGGGGGCCCCGATGGTGGACCTGTGGGCCGCGCCTGCGGTGGCCCGGGGCTTCGTCACATGGGTTCACGAAACCCGTCTCTGGCCTATCGATGAGACACTCTCGGAGACGGCTCGCTGGGAGCGCTGGGCCCAGGTCTGGGCGGATTTCCGCTCGCCAGGCCCCGCTGTCGGAATCGCGGGTGCCTCGGACAGAGGTCCTTTATCTCGACGGATGGACCCGTCTTCGATGAAGCCGCCGGCCCGTCGCCAGCTTCTTCAGGCTCTGGGTCGCCAGCTCCAGGACCCTCGCTGGGACGACCTCCTCCTGCCGAATGACACGCGCGTGCTGGATCGCCTGGCCCAGGGCCTTCAGGGCGACTTGGACGGCGACTTCCGCCGAGGTCTCTTATGGCTCCTCTTGATGGCGCCTGAGCTGGCGGCCCGTTGGTGGGCCGGTCGCGTGGACTGGCAGAAGCCGGTACGCTTCGACGAATGGCTCTATGTCTATGGCCGGTGGCGCTCGTTCCAGACTCCACCGGACGTGGCCGAAGCGGTCGTCTTAGACGTCCGGGACGGCCGCCTTCGGCTCCAGGACCCCAGCGGCCGGCTATGGGACGTCGCCTGGGGACCTTTCACGGTCGTCCTTCAACGCTGGGGCGATACCTGGCTCGGCGGATGGGCCCTCCTGGGGCCCGGCGACCGGGTCCGGGTCGTCTTCCACGGGGACCACCTGGATTACATCGAGAGCTCGCGTCCGACCGGATGGGTCGGGACCGCCGACCGGAACTCGTCTTACGCCTGGTGGACAGTCGAGCTGGACGGTCCAGAGGTCAGCCGGCGACTTCGTTCAGCCTGTCCTACGTGGGAAGGTGACCTTCGACAGGCCGTCCCCTTACAAGCCACGCCCTACGGACGGGTCGTTCACTTGCAGTTTGTGTCTTCTACCGGACAGACGTGTGAACTCCGAGGCCTCTCGATTCGGACCGTCCTGGGCCTCCGAGAATTGCGGTTCCGGATATGGCCCATCGGGGGGCCCGACGGGGTCATTCGGCGTATCATCGTCGTCGGTCGGGGTTGGGGCCACGGGGTCGGCCTCTGCCAAACGGGTGCCTTCGGGATGGCCCTCCGGGGCCTCGATTACCGGGCTATTCTCCAACACTACTATCCTGGCACTCGCATCGAACGGCCGAATGAGCGATGAAGCCGATCGGGAAGCCCGCTTAGGATGAGGACCCGTGGCCTACATCCCCGGCCGTGGGCTGGCCTCAGGCCCCGGGAGCTGTCAGCTTATAGCCGAGCTTCCGGAGGAACTCGTAGCGCTTCTGCTGGTCGGCCTCCGTCTCGATGCCTCGGGACTTCAGCCCGTCGATGACGCCCAGGATGCCCCGTCCTTGGTCCGTCTCAGCGACGATGACCTCGACGGGATTGGCCGTGGCGCAGAAAATACGACAGACCTCAGGAACCATCTTGACGGCATTCAGGACGTTGATGGGGAAGGCATTGCGTAGGAAGATGATGAAGGCATGGCCACAGGCGAGAGCGAGAGCATTTTTCTTAGCCAGCTCGACCATCTCCTCGTCATTACCGGACCACCGGACGAGGGCCGGGCCGGACGACTCGCAGAAGGCTAAGCCGAAGCGGATCCCGGGAAAGGCTCCGACGAGGGTCTCGTGCAAGTCCTCGACAGTCTTAATGAAGTGGGCCTGGCCCAGGATGAAGTTCACGTCCTCCGGCTTTTCGATACGGACGACCTTTAACTCCATCGGGGACCTCCTTTAGGCGCCGGGTACCGGGTGTCGGGTTTAGGATGCAGGATGCAAGATGCAAGATGCAAGAAAGATGTCGGGTGTCCGGTCGGTCGGGTTCAAGGATGGAGGGGTCAGGGTCCAGGAAAAGTGATATCCCCGCACTCCCCGACCCCGAACACCCAGCCCTCAACACCGAATTCCACCTTGCATCTTGCATCTTGTATCTTGTATCCTGGCACTGGATCTCCCCGAGCTCGACCCGGAGCAGGGCCTGGGACATACAAGATGGAGAAAACTGGATGACGGTGCGCGTGCGCTTCGCCCCGAGTCCGACGGGCTATCTCCACGTCGGGGGTGCGCGGACGTCGTTGTTCAACTGGCTATTTGCCCGAAAACACGGCGGGGCGTTCATCCTGCGGATTGAGGACACGGACGTCGAGCGGTCCTCGGCTGAAATGGTCGAAGGTATCCTCGAGGCCCTCCGGTGGTTGGGCCTCGATTGGGACGAAGGTCCCTACTACCAGTCCCAGCGGCTGGCCCTCTACCGGGAAGTGGCCCACGCCCTATGGAAGCGGGGGTATGCCTACCCCTGCTTTTGCGACCCGGCTGTCCTGGAGCGAGAACGGGAAGTAGCCCGGGCCCAGGGCCGCCCCTGGAAGTATGACCGGCGATGCGACCGGCTGGACCGCTCTGAACAGGAGCGCCGGGTCCAGGCGGGTCTACCCTATGCCTTGCGATTTCGGGTCCCCGAGGACGTTACCCTGCGGTTTGAAGACGGCGTCCACGGGGCTGTCGGGTTTGCCCTCCGGGATGTCGAGGACTTCGTCCTCCTTCGGTCCGACGGCTATCCGACGTACCAGTTGGCCGTCGTCGTCGACGACCACGACATGCACGTCACGCATGTCATCCGGGGGGACGACCACATCGCCAACACGCCGAAGCAAATCCTCATCTATCGGGCGATGGACTGGCCTCTCCCGGCTTTTGCCCACGTGCCCCTCATCTTGGGACCCGACCGTTCCCGGCTCAGCAAGCGCCATGGGGCCGTGTCCGTCCTGGCCTATCGGGACGAGGGCTATCTCCCGGAGGCCCTCCGGAACTACCTGGCCCTGTTAGGATGGTATCCCCCTGGCGGCCAGGAAATCCTCTCATTGGACGATATGGTCCGCCTGTTTGACCTCCGGGATGTCAACAAGGCCAACCCCATCTTTGACGTCCAGAAGCTGCAGTGGATGAATGCCGAGTACATCCGTCAGCTGCCGGACGACGTACTCCTCGAGCGACTCCGACCGTTTTTGGAACGGCGGGGGTGGTGGTCCGACGTGCAGGCTCACCCCGAAAGGTACCGGTCCCGGGTCAGCCTTTTGAAAACGCGCGCTCGTTTATTGACTGACTTCCTAACGATGGGCGAAGCCTTCTTCACGGAAGACTATACGATCGACCCTGAGGCGTCCGCTCAGCGGTGGACCGATACCCGTCTCCCGACGTTGATGGAGACGCTGGCCGACCACCTGGCGAGACTGACGGAATTTACCGCTCTGGCTATCGAAGCCACGGTCCGGGCGACAGCCGAGCAGGCCTCGGTGAAGCCGGCTGTCCTGATCCACGCCGTCCGGGTCGCCCTGACGGGCCGCACGGTCGGGCCAGGCTTGTTTGAATTGATGGAAGTCCTGGGACAGGACACGGTCGTCCGACGGCTCCGGCGGGCCCTGCCACAGCTTCGGGAGATGGTTAGTAAGGCAATCAGGCAGTAAGGCAGTGGGGTGGAGCGTTTCATGCTGGAGGGTCTGGTCGTCGCCATGCTGGGTGCCAGTGGGGGGCTCGCCGAGGCGAGTCTCCATGCCTTGGCCGAACAGGGGGCCCATCTCGTTTTGATGGGTCGCCGTCAGGGGGTCTTGGAAGAGCGGGCCCGGCAGGTGCGGGCCCGCTGGGACCGGGCCGTGCAGGTCGTCGTCGGGGACATTCAAGACGAAGAGACCTGGGGTCGGCTCTGGGCAGCAATGGTGAGCCTTCCGGGCCGTCCCTTCGGATGGGTGTGCCTGGTCGGGGACCCTGGACGGCTTTCCCCGGACCAGTGGTCAGTCCCGAAGCTGGCCCAGCTGTTCGCCGTCAACGCAGCGGCCCCCCTGCTGGCCCTGCGGGACTGGGGGCACCGGATGAAGGCGGCGGGCTATGGCGGTAACGCCGTCCTATTCGCCAGCATGCAAGCGGTGCACCCCATCGAAGATAGCTTGCCCTATGCCTTGGGAAAGGCCGCTCTCGTCTACGGGGCCCGTATCTTGGCGAAGGAGTTCGGGACGCCCCCGCCGGTCCGGGTGAACGTCATCGCGCCAGGCGTCACGGAGGCGGGGATGGCCCTGGCCAGTATTGTTCGAGGCAAGTATCGACCTTACGTCGAACGGGGGGTCATCCCCCGATATGGTCGTCCCGAAGACGTGGCCCGGGCCGTCGTCTTCTTGATGACACCAGACCTTTATATGACGGGCCAAGTCCTCCTCTTGGACGGGGGCCTCACGCTTCGTCGGGACCTTCGGTAAGGGGCGCATAGCGCATTCTGTGATGGGGCCTTCTCCACCTGCGCCTCGCCTCTCGAAGACGGAAAGGGCTATCGAATGGGAGCGCCCCGAGTCAAGGGGTTTTATTGATCTACTCGTGAAAGAGTCTTAAAATCAAGGTGAAATTGGCTTATAGCGCATAACGGAGGGCTCGTGGCCCATGAGCTTATACCGGAGGTCGCTATGAGCGTGATGAC
>JANXAA010000162.1 GCA_025061865.1 Acidobacteriota bacterium
CAAGACCTCCTGTCGATGAGGGCTGAAAGGGTTGAAACAGTGTCCGGAGCCGCTCGGGTGGGATGCCGGGGCCCGTGTCCTGAACACTCAGGTGGACCCAATGTCCTTCTTGACGGGCCTTGAGCTGAAGCGTGCCGCCCTGGGGCATCGCCTGGAGGGCGTTCACGATGAGATTCCATAGGACTTGCTTGATCTGGTTCTCGTCGGCCCGCAGGGTTAGCGACTCGGGGAGGACTTCCATCCACCATTGAATCGGCCCGTCGCCCGTCGGGATCATCTGGGCCAAGCGCACGACGTCCCCGATGACCTGAGCCAGCGAAAAGACCCGGGCGTTCAGGGGGGCCGGGCTGGCAAATCGCACGAAGTGGTCGATGACATCCCGAAGGCGAGCCGTCTCCTTAAGCAAGATCTCAATGACCGCCTGGTCCTCAGGCCGGCTCTGCTGGGCCAGGAGTTGAACGGCCGCGTGGACGGCCGCCAGGGGATTTTTGATCTCGTGGGCCAGACCAGCGGCCATCTCGGCCGTGGCGCGCATCCGCTCGTGGAGTTGCTCCTGCCACTGACGTTTCAGGTCCTCGGTTACGTCCCGCAGGACCCACAGCCACCAAAAGCTTCCCCGGGAGGCGTCCGGGAATCGACTCCCCTGGATGTCGTAAGTCCGCCCCAGAGGCGACGTTGAACGAAAGCGCCAGGTCGATTCGGTCTGGAGCGTCGTCCCGTCCAGAGTCACGCCCAAGCGTTCCCACCAAGGCTGGTCATCGGTCCCGGGAAAAGTCCTGAGGATTGCTTGGGCTGTCGAATTGGCGAAGCTTATATGCCCATGGGCGTCTGTCAAGATCAAGCCGACGGGGAACTGCTGGACGACAAACTGAAGGACCTCTTGCGTGTGCTGGAGCTTCTGGTGTTCCTCGACGGCCTGCCGTTGGGAACGCCGGGCATGCTCGGCCGGGATGCTCACCAGCCAGGCCGTCAGGAGGAACGCCGTCAGGTGGAGGAGCAAGTTGTACAAGGCCGGCTTGGTGGGTTCTGGGTCGACGGGGAACCACTCGGAGGCATAGACCGGGAGCCACCGGAACAGGACGCCCAGGACCATCAGTCCGTAGAAGATGACGGCTATGGCCGCCAAACGGAAGAGGCCCCCTCGGCTCAGGGCCAGCCCACTGACAGCGATGAATAGCACATACAGCATGCTCAAGGGGCTCCGGTAGGTACCCGTCAAGTATACCAGGGTCGTGATGGCGCTGAGGTCGAACAGGAACTGAAGGTAGAAGAGACCCTTTCCGAAACCCAGGGCCAGGTACAGAAAGACACTGACCAGCGAATAGGTCAGGACATAGATGATCAATGTGTACAGGGGATGGACACTCAGGACCTCTTGAGCCACGACCTGGGTGACTACGATCGAGCCCAGCACGACCGTGGCCACCAGGACCCGGATGGCCAGGTATCGCTCCAGTAGGGGCGACGTCGTACGGACCACGACTATCCGATCTTGCTGACGAGACCGAAGATGGGTAGGTACATCGACACGACGATGGACCCGATCACAAGCCCCAAGAAGGCGATCATGACTGGTTCGATGAGGGCCATGAAGCCCTCAACGGCAGCGTCGACCTCTTCTTCGTAGAACTCGGCGACCTTATTCATCATCGTATCCAAAGCCCCGGTCTGCTCGCCGACGCTGACCATGTGGGTGACGATGGCTGGGAACACGCCCGTTCGGTCCATCGACTCGGCGATCCCCCGACCGGCCTCGACCTCTGTCCGGACCTTTAAGATCGCCTCCTCGACGACGGCGTTGCCCGATGTCTTGGCCGTGACCTCAAGGGCCTCGATGATGGGCACGCCGCTACTGATAAGGGTCGCCATCGTCCGGCAGAATCGGGCCACGGCGATCTTCCGCAGGACCCCGCCCAGGATCGGCGTGTGAAGGAGGAACCGGTCGATCGTCATCCGACCTGCGCGAGTCGTCTTGTACCACCGGCGGATGGCTATGAAGGCTACGACCAGCAAGATCAGGACGATCCATCCAAATCGCGTCAGGATGTTGCTTAAGGCGATGACGATGCGGGTCGGTAGAGGGAGCGTCGCCCCGAGCTCGGCGAATAGGTCTCGGAACGTGGGAATCACATACGTGAGGATGACCCACACGACGACGCTGGCGATGACGATCACGGCGGCCGGGTATGTCAAAGCCGAGCGGACGGCCCGACGGAGCTTTACGATCTTTTCCAGGTAGGCGGCCAACCGCTGGAGAATAGTGTCGAGGATCCCGCCCGCCTCGCCGGCGGCGACAAGGTTGCAGTAGAGGTCGTCGAACACCGTCGGATGCTTGCGAAGGGCACCCGCCAGGGACGAACCGGCCTCGACGTCGTCCCGGACCGCCGTCAGCGTCCGCTGGAACACCTTGTTCTGGGCTTGACCCGCCAGGATCTCCAAGCACTGCAGGATGGGCAGGCCCGCATCGATCATGACGGAAAACTGGCGCGTGAATACGGCCAGGTCCTTCAAGGGGACACCCCGACGGAGGAAGGGGAGGGCAATCTCCCGGCCCTTTTCCTTCAGCTGGTCGACGATGATCTGTTGACGCCGTAAGAGCGCCCGGGCTTCGTCCTTAGAACCCGCCTCGATGAGGCCCGTCATGACCTGGTCGCCCCGCCGACCCCGATATTCAAACGTCGGCATGCCGTCCCTCCAGTTCAGCAACTCGGCAGTTCGGCAATTCGGGAGTTGAGCAATAAAGCAGGGAGGCAGATAAAGGGCTAGGAAAAGGGTCCTTCCGACCGATACTCACCCTCACCCATCTGCCTACCTGGACGAACCGCTGAACTCCCGAGTTCCCGAATGACTATTGCATCACCGGGCCGGTCGAGCCGCCGGCTGACCCCCACGACGGCTGATCAGGTCCGTCAGCTCGTCCGGGTCGTGGGACACGCTAAGGGCCGTCTCCATCGTGATCTTCCGGCTCAGGTAAAGCTGAGCCAGCGACTGGTTAAAGGTCTGCATCCCGTGTTGAATCTGACCCGTCTGCATGACGCCATAAATTTGGTGGATCTTGTCCTCCCGGATGAGATGCCGAATGGCCTTATTCGGGATTAGGACCTCGCAGGCCAACACGCGGCCCCGACCGTCCGCCCGGGGAAGCAGGGCCTGACAGATGATGCCCTGCAGGATCAGGGCCAACTGAGCCCGGACCTGAGGTTGTTGGTGCTGAGGAAACACGTCTACGATCCGGTGGATCGTCTCGGCCGCCGAGTTCGTGTGCAGGGTCGCAAAGGTCAAGTGCCCTGTCTCGGCGATCCGGATGGCCGTCTCAATCGTCTCCAGGTCGCGCATCTCCCCGACTAAGACGACGTCCGGGTCTTGTCGTAAGACAGCCCGCAGGGCATTGGCAAACGAATGAGTGTCGTTGTGAACCTCCCGCTGATTGACCATGGCTCGCTTATGGTGGTGGATATACTCGATGGGGTCCTCAATGGTCACGATGTGCACGGGTCGCTCTCGGTTGATCTTGTCGATCATCGCCGCCAGGGTCGTCGACTTGCCGCTCCCCGTCGGACCCGTCACTAATACGAGGCCCCGCGGCTTGCTACAGAGCGTCTGCACGATGGGCGGGAGGCCCAGCTCCTCGAACCCCCGGATCTCGAAAGGAATCAGACGAAAGGCCCCAGCGGTGGACCCCCTTTGGAAGTACACGTTGGCCCGAAATCGGCCGACGTCCTTTACCCCAAAGGAAAAGTCCAGCTCGAGATTTTCCTCCAGCCGCTTCTTCTGCGAGTCGGTCAGGACACTGTAACACAGCCGCTTCGTGTCGACCGGCGTCAATTTGGGGAAGTCCGACAAGGGGACCAACGCCCCGTGAATCCGCACGATGGGGTGGTGGCCCGTCGTGATGTGGAGGTCCGTCCCCTCCATCTCGATCAGGCGCTTCAAAAGGTCATGAAGCGTGAACGACATCGCCCTACCTCCGTCCCGCCCGTTCGGGATTCGGCCGTCCGGCCATCCGGCCGTTCGGTCGTGGACAAAAAGACCGGTCGCCTGCCGAGCCTATGGGCCGGATGGCTGAATGGCCAGACCCCCTACTTCACCGTCTCCCGTAAGACCTCCTCGATGGTCGTGACGCCGTTCATGACCTTGATGAGGCCGCTCCGACGTAGAGTGATCATCCCTTTCTCGACGGCGACCCGCCGGATCTCGAGGGCTGACGCCCCTGACAGGACCATGTCCCGGATGTCGTCGTCGAACTCCAGGACCTCGAATAGGCCGATGCGCCCCCGGTATCCTGTGTTGTTGCAGCGGCTACATCCCCGGCCCTTGTAGACCTTAATGGACTTCGCCTCCTCGGGCGTGAAGCCGACCTCGATGAGGGTCTGGGTCGGGACCTTGACCTCCTCCTTACACTCGGAGCAGACCCGGCGGACGAGCCGCTGGGCCTGGATAAGATGGACCGACGTAGCGACCAAGAAGGGCTCGATGCCCATATTCATCAGCCGGGTGACCGTGCTCGGGGCGTCGTTCGTATGCAGGGTCGAGAGGACCAGGTGACCCGTCAAGGCCGCCTTGATAGCGATCTCGGCCGTCTCGAAGTCGCGAATCTCCCCGACCAGGATGATGTTCGGGTCCTGCCGCAGGAAGGACCGGAGGGCCGCCGCAAAAGTCAGGCCGATGGCCTCATTGACCTGAAGCTGATTAATCCCGAAGAGGTTGAACTCGACAGGGTCCTCGGCCGTCAGGATGTTGACCTCCGTCGTGTTCAGGCGGGAGATGGCCGAGTATAAGGTATTCGTCTTGCCGCTTCCGGTCGGCCCCGTCACGAGGATCATCCCCCAGGGCTTCGTGATGGCCCGTTCAAAACGCTCCAGCGACTCGGGCTCGAAGCCCAGTTTTGTCATGTCCAAAAACAGTCGCTCGGGGTCCAGGATCCGGATGACGACCTTCTCACCCCAGATGGTCGGCAGGACCGAGACCCGAAAGTCCAACGTCTTCATTCGGTCCTCGACCCGCAGACGCATCTTGATCCGACCGTCTTGGGGAAGTCGCTTTTCGGCGATGTCCAAGCGGGACATGACTTTGATGCGAGATACGATAGCGTCCCGCAGCTTGATGGGCGGGCTAAAGATGGGGTGAAGAACCCCGTCGATGCGATACCGGACCCGCATCTCCTTCTCGTAAGGCTCGATATGGATGTCGCTGGCCTCCTGCCGGACCGCCTCATAGATGATCTTATTGACGAGGCGGATAATAGGCCGCTCCTCGGCGGCCTTCATAAGGGACTCAGTGTCCAACGAGATGTCCTCGGCCAGCTCCTCGATAGCCTCGTTGCCCAATTCGGCATCAATCAGTTCCTCAAAGCTAGGTTCTCCGGCGACACCTACCGAGGCGCCCGTCGGAGTCCGCGGGAGGTCGATCCCGTGTTCACCCCCGTAGTACTTCCGGATGGCCTCTAAGATCATCGTCTCGGGGGCGACGACGGGCTCGACCGAATAGTTCGTCGCGAACTCGACTTGGGTGATGGCTTCCAAGTCCGTCGGGTCCGACATAGCGACCATCAGCGTCGGGCCCGACTTGCTGACTGGGATCAGCAAGAAACGCCGGCATAGTTCAGCCGGAACCAGCCGGATCAGGGCAGCGTCAATTTCAAAGTGCCGGAGGTTGATGGCCGGGACGCCGTGCTTCTTGCTGAGGAAATCAGCCAGCTCT
>JANXAA010000163.1 GCA_025061865.1 Acidobacteriota bacterium
AACGACACCGACCTTCAGGAAAGTCGGGCCGATAGCAATGCCCAACCACACGACAGGTCTCCTGCGGGCCTCAGGGCCAGGGGCTGGGGCAGGCCTCTGGGGAATCAGGGGCTGGGAGGGCCTAAGACCTAAGGCCCCGTACCGGACACCGAATTGTGAATACGAATATAGTAATCCGGGTCTTGATCAAACAAGAGTTTACACGACAGACTGCAAAAACTGTATCGTACGCCCTGCCAATCAGTGAAGTGCTCGACGTAGCGGAGGTTCAGGACCATCCCACATACGGGGTCCCGAACCCGATTCTCCCGAGCCGAGGTCTTTGGGACTTTCCGAGATGACATGCCGGACCCCAAGAAGAAGCCTCGCATCGTGTCTCCATCGACCCGTCCCTTCAGGCTACCGACCGACAGTCGCCCCGTCAAGCCCAGGACGGCGGGAAGGGATAGCTCTGTTGCGATGGGAGGAAGCGCAGGTTTCCGGCCTGTGTCGACCCCCGAATCCGATGGCCCCCGATCATGAGAGAGGCATCTATGGCTCATAGCTATCTCCCATGAATCACCCTGTCGTCACAGCGTTACGACGCCCCGAGACTCTCCGGCGCAGGACGACTCCGAAAAAGCCATCAGCTGGGAAACGGTCAGGCCATGCGATGAAGAAGTACCGATCCGTCACGAAGGGTTCGACACAAGCCGGCCATTCGGGGCCGTCCAGAGGGACGAGGGAAAAATCCGGATGTGTCTCCAGAAAGGCCTGCACGACGTCGTAAGTTTCCTCCCGCTCGAGGGTGCATACGGCGTACAGGATGGACCCGCCGGGACGGACGTAAGGCGCCACGCCTGCCAAGAGTCCTCGCTGCAGTTGGCCCAAGGCTGGAATGTCTTCCGGCCGGAGACGCCACTTCAGCTCTGGGTGACGATGGGCGACCCCCAAGTTGGAACAGGGCGCATCGACGACGCCCCAGTCAAAGAACGCTCCCGGCCGCAAAGGCGGCGTTCGCATGTCGGCGACGAGGGGTAAGACCCGAAAGTTCGAGTCGAGAAGCCGCTTCCGCTGGAGCCATCGCCGGAGGTTCTCCAAGGTTTCCCGAAGTCGGACGGGTGAAACGTCGGCGGTGACGACCGTACCCTGATAGTCCATCTGCTGCAGGAATCGGGTCGTCTTGTTGCCGGGGGCCGCACAGGCGTCCAACAAGGTTTCACCAGGGCGGACCTGGGCGAGGAGGCTCACGATCTGCGAGGCCGCGTCTTGGATGGTGAAATAGCCCTTCCGAAAACTGGGCGTCCGTTGGGGTCGGCCCTCGAGGACCCGGAAGCAGTCTGGGACGCCGGGGACCGGCTCCACGATGAGACGTTCCCGGCGTAGAAGCTCGATGAATCTTTCGTCAGGTACGGGCAGGTGCCGCCGGATGTACAATACGGGTCGGGCCTGGAGGGCTTCAAGAACGGCTTCGGCCTTAGCCGCGCCCCACCACTCGACCCACCGGCGGACCACCCACTGGGGGAAAGAGTACCGGATGGCCAAATAGCGGATAAGGTCTTGGGAGCGGTCCGGTAGGACGGACGCTCCGTCCAGGCCGACAGCCCTCCGAAGGAGGGCGTTGACGAGCTTAGTCGAAACGCCGCTGATATGCCGAGAGACCTCGACAGTCGCATGAACGGCCGCGTACGGTGGGATTCGGTCCATTTCCAACAATTGGTATAGCCCGACCCGGAGGAGGATGCGGGCCGAGGGGTCCAGGTCATAATAAGAGTTCCCCGCTATGACATGGAGGACGTGGTCCAGGTACGCCTGCCTCCGTAAGACCCCCTGAACGATCTCCGTCAGGAGGTCCCGGTCCCGGGGATCCGGGAGCTGGCTTCGGAAGTGCTCCAAGACCGTATCGGCATCGGCGCCCCGCTCGACAGCCCACAGGACCTGATAAGCCATCTTCCGGAGGCGGACGCCCTGGCGGAGCGATCCGGTCGACTTGACAGTACGCCGGGGCTTCCGCATCATCGACCTACTCAATGGCCACTATCGGCGATGAATGTCCTACTGAAAGATGGGAGGATGCTTGCCCTTTGACAACTCGGAGGTTCAGTGGACCCGGCCGAGTCATCTCCGCAGTGGTGGCAAGGAGTCAGGACGGCCTTGACACTCCAGAGACGACCCGAGGACCGAGCAGGATTGTTGATTTCTTTCGAAGGCGTGGACGGCTCCGGCAAGACGACTCAGGCCCGACGCTTGGCTGAGGCCCTTCGCCGGGCCGGCTGGTCCGTCGTCCTGACGCGAGAGCCTGGCGGGACACCCTTAGGGGAGCAATTCCGGCGGATCCTCTTACAACCCCCGCCGCTCCCGGCGGCAGGCCTGACGCCGCGAACTGAACTGCTCCTCTACTTAGCGGACCGAGCCCAACACTTGCAAGAAGTCGTCGAGCCGGCTCTCCAGAGCCGACAAGTCGTCATCTCGGACCGCTTCATCGATTCGACCCTGGCCTACCAGGGCGTCGCCCGGGGCTTTGGGATCGAGACGCTCATCGAGGTCCATCAGAAGCTGGGTCTCCTCCGGTGGCCAGACTGCACCATCCTTTTAGGTGTCGACCCCCGGGTGGGCCTTCAGCGCAAGCGCCGTCAGGCCCAAACGTCCGGGCCGACCATTCCGCTGGCCGAATGGAGTCGATTTGAACGGGAGGATGCGACCTTTCATCAGTCCGTGGCCGAGGGCTATCGACGGCTAGCCGAGATGTTCCCCGACCGCATCGTCGTCGTCCCGGCGGATGCCGACCCAGACGCCGTATTTCAGAGGGTGCAGGCCGCCCTGCGTCCGAGGTTTCCGTGGCTCCTGCCGTGAGGGACGGTCATCGGTATAGGTCTTGGGCTCAGGTGTTGGGTTTTAGGCCAACGCTCAGCCCCCTGGTCCCGCACCCCGCCCCGACACCTCGTACTAGGACTGAACGCCCGACGTTACTTCGTCCGACCCTCCCCCATAAAGACCCAACGGCCGTCTTCCACGTAAATCTGGCCGTCTTTGATGACCGTCACGACGTGCCGAAGATCCCGTAAGTCTTCCAGGGGATTGCCGTCCACGACAATGACGTCCGCCTTTTTCCCAGGGGCAACGACGCCCAGGTCAGGCCGCCGGAGGAGCCGGGCCGGCCAAAACGTGGCGGCCCGGATGGCGTCCATCGGCGCCACGCCAAGCTGTTGCCACGTGTAGAGTTCCCGCCATGTCGAGTCAAAGTGGAAGTTCATGGGAATCCCCGAGTCGGTCCCGACCAAGAGAGTCACGCCGGCGTCCCGCAGTTGTTGGAACTTGGTCTTCAGCGTCGGGATCCGCCGCTTTGTCAGGACAAAGTACTCTAGTTGGCTGACGTTCCGCAGGGAATCCCGAATGTCTCGGTAGAGGTCCGGCGGCAGGGTCATCTTCAGGCGGGGGTCGTCCAGGCGCTCCGGATACTGTTCAGTCAGGGCGTACAGGTAAAGGCCCTCGAGGGTCGGGACCCAGTAGAGGCTGGCATTCCGCTGTTCGATCCGACGAATGACCTCATCCGGATAGCGGGGTTCGGTCGCCAACCCCGTATGCTCGAAGCAGTCTACGCCAGCCTGCAAGCCTTGGATGATTTCGCCCTCCCGGTGGGCATGGGCCGCCACGTGACGACCGTGTCGGTGGGCCTCGTCCACGATGGCGTTGACGACCTCTTGGGGCATCCGGTCTTGATCGATGAGCTTGATAAGGTCGACGCCGGCTTCGACGAGCTTCCGGACCTTGGCTCGGGCATCGGCGACATCCCGGACAGGCCACCGGAAGTCTTTATCGTAGTCGCTGATCGTCTCGGCCACCTGGAGGAAGGGCCCACTGACAAAGAGGCGCGGCCCCGGGACTTGACCTCGTTCGATCCGCCGCTTGAACTCGATGATGCTCTCCAACTCGGCGCCGACGTCCCGGACCGTCGTCACGCCGGCCATCAAGAGTTGCCGCGCCGCAATCGGCATGATGAGGTCGAGCCACCGGCCCCGGTACTTCGTGAACCAGTAGGCATAGTCGGCGTGGCCGAGGATGTCCAGATGGACGTGCATGTCCATCAGGCCCGGCAGGACCGTCTTGCCGTCCGTGTCGATGACGTAAGCATCTGGTGGGACCGGGACGCTTCCGACCGGACCGACGGCTTGGACCTCATTCCCCTTAATGAGGACGACGGCGTCTTGAAAGGGCAGCCCCCCGTAACCGTCGATCAGCATGCCCCCGACCAAAGCGATAGGACGGCCGACTGACGGCTGCTCGTTCGGGGCGGGCCGACTGAGGCTCATGCTCGTGAGGACCCCCAAGACAATGAAGCCCAGCCCCCTCTTCCACCCCTGCATGGAATCCTCTCCTTACAAGCTGCCGAGGCGCTCGCTACGCCATCCCGTCGTCACCTAAGCTCATTCCCGGACGAGTAGACGTTCCCGCATGACGGGGAGCGGGATGATGTTCCCCAGGAGCAAGGGAACCGTCCGGTCCAACAACGTATAAAAGGCGACCATCCGAATACGTTCGGCGTCCCAGGCTTGAATGTCTCGATGCATCCAAAAGACATCCAGTAAGTCCATCGAGGCTTCCACATAGTCGGTATACAGGACCGCCCGATTGCCCCAGTCGATGGCAAATAACCGAATTCCGACCCCGAATTGGCGGACCATGGGCGTCGTCGAGGGCGGGACGACCGGCTCCGTCGAGCGCCGGATTAGGGTCGTCGAGCCCGATGAAGCGTTTAAGAAGGCATATTGTTGACGGACGATCAGGATGCCGAAGACGACGACCGGCCGGGCGATACCGCCCAACCTGTCTAGCCCCAAGTGACGCTCCAGCCATGTCAGTGCAAAGCCATCGGCCTCCCAAACTGGAAGTGCCGGTAGTTCCCCCGTCTCAGGGGACGCCGACGCCGGCAGGTCTACCCAGTCAAGGGCCATCACTGGCCGGTCCACATGAATCTGAATCTGATTTCGAACGAAAGCCGTGACCTCCTGACCATAATCGATCGAAGGCTCACCCCTGGCGTCGGGGACGCGGAATTCCTGATATGTCAGAAATGGCAGGACAGCGATGGCTTCGTAAGTCTGGAGGGCGACCTGGGGTCGGGTCGACAGGGGGACCCGGGTCTCAATCCACGGGGATGCACAGGCAGAAACGCAGGTCAGGGCCCCCACCGAGCCAAGCCAAACCACGACACGTCGCAGCATCGACAGCCTTACGGGAGTCATGACGGAATCCAGAATGAGGATACGACATGCAGGATGCAGATGCAAAATAGGCCTTGACGGCCCAGGTGCTGGGGCTCAGAAAATCGGCGCTCGGTGCTAGAGGCTAAGCATAGAGCAGAGAGGGTAAGGAGGAGCTGAGTGGGGGTTGAATCCGAGACACCTCGAAAGAACGTCTTACAGGGTTACGCTCCGGTGAAGCGTGCGGCGGAGAAGCCATAGAAAATACGGACCTGCCAGGGACGCCGTGAGAACCCCGACGGGAATCTCCGTCGGTGCCCACAAGATGCGGGCCAGTGTATCACTCCACAGAATGACCAGAGCCCCGACGACGGCACTCAAGGGCAAAACCCTCCGAAAGTCGTATCCGACGACCAGTCGAACCGCGTGGGGGACGATCAAGCCGATAAAGCCGACCACGCCGGCCATCGCCACTGTCATGGCCGCCAGGGCGGCGCCGATGATCAGCCACCGGAC
>JANXAA010000164.1:0-1656 GCA_025061865.1 Acidobacteriota bacterium
CGGAGGTTAGCAAAGAGGCCGAGGCCCTTTCGGAGGGCCAGGAGGCCCTGCTCGGGCCGGACGGGCGCCCGGGGGTCGTCCCATCGAGGGCCGCCGACAGCGCCTAAGAGGACGGCATGGGCACGACGGCACTGCTCCAAGGTCTCAGGCCGGAGGGCTACGCCGTAGCGGTCAATGCAGGCCCCGCCGATGAGGTCTTCGTGAAAATCGAAGCGGACGTCCAAGCGTCGTTCGACGACCCGGAGAATCCGGCGGGTCTCGGTCATGACTTCGGGGCCGATACCGTCGCCTGGCAGTACGACGATGCGGTAAACACGGGTCGGCATATTATCGAGATGCAGGATGGCCGCAGGATTCGGCGTTGGGTTTTTAGGGTACAGGGGTCGGGGGCAATCTTTTCCCCGGGCCTTAAACCCTGACAACCGACCCACAGTCCCGGTTTGCCCGGCGGCAGACTACCGAATCTGCCCATATGTTCCTAGGGTCCTATCGCTCCACTGTCTCACCGCCGGACGACCTGGGGAAGCCACTCGGGTCGTCGTCGCTCGTAAGCCTGGATGCGATCCTCTCGGAGGAGGGTCAGGTCGATGTCGTCCCACCCATTCAGAAGCCGCTCCCGGGCCTGAGGGTCGATGTGGAACTCGACGTGCAGGCCGGCTTCATCGGAGAGGACCTGACGTTCCAGGTCGACCGTGAGGCGCCATCCAGGGTGGGTCTGGGCCCGGTCGATGATGACCCGGGCGGCCTCTTCCGTCACGACCGCCGGCAGGAGGCCGTTCTGGATGCAGTTGTGGTAGAAGATGTCGGCGAATGAGGGCGCGATGAGGACCCGGAAGCCATAGTCTTTCAGGCCCCACACGGCATGCTCCCGAGAGGAGCCGCATCCGAAGTTGCGGCCCGTCGCCAGGATCGTGGCGCCCTGGTACGCAGGCTGGTTCAGCTCGAACGCCGGGTCAGGCCGGCCGTCGGGCCGGTAGCGCCAGTGGAAGAACAGGAATGCCCCGTAGCCGGTCCGCTCGATGCGCTTCAAGAATTGTTGGGGCATGATCTGATCGGTATCGACATGGGACCGATTCAAGGGCACGACGATACCCGTATGACATCGGAAGGGTTCCATGGGGACAACCTCCTCCATCTTCGGGGACGGGCGTAAAACGGCCCCGACCCAGGACTACGGGTCCCTGACCCTTGCGGCGGGTCAGTCGCCTCGTCTCAGAACGAGGTACCTAGGGACTCCGTCTGGCCCTTGGGACTCGGGGTCTATTCGTCCCACTCCCAGGTTCGAATGTCTACGAACCGGCCAGCGATGGCCGCAGCAGCGGCCATTATGGGGCTAACCAAATGAGTTCGGCCGCCGGGGCCCTGCCGGCCCTCGAAGTTTCGGTTGGATGTCGAGGCACAGCGCTCGCCGGGTCGCAGGACGTCGGGGTTCATCCCAAGACACATTGAACAGCCCGACTCCCGCCACTCGAAACCGGCCTCCTTGAAGACTCGGTCGAGGCCCTCGGTCTCGGCCTGGCGCTTGACCTGGGTCGAGCCGGGCACGACCATTGCCCGGACCCGGGGGTGGACCCGTCGGCCCCGCACGACAGCGGCTGCCGCCCGGAGGTCTTCGATGCGGGCGTTCGTGCATGACCCGATGAAGACTCGGTCGAC
>JANXAA010000164.1:1666-5693 GCA_025061865.1 Acidobacteriota bacterium
CTCCTGGATGGGCGTCCCCGGTTCTAAGCCCATGTACTGGAGAGCCCGCTCAGCGGCTACCCGGTCTTCGGGTCGGGCAAAGGCGGCTGGGTCGGGCACCCGGCCTGTAATGGGGGCGACCTGGTCGGGCCGAGTCCCCCACGTCACGTAAGGCTCCATCGTGGTGGCATCGAGGACGATAGTCTTGTCGTAGATGGCGCCGGGGTCCGTCGGCAGGCTTTGCCAGTAGGCGAGGGCCTGTTCCCAGTCCCGGCCCCGGGGAGCGAAGGGCCGGCTCTCGAGGTAGGCGAAGGTCGTGTCGTCAGGGGCGACCATCCCAGCCCGGGCGCCGGCCTCGATGGACATGTTACAGACAGTCATCCGGCCCTCCATGGAGAGGGCCCGGATGGCCGAACCGGTGTACTCGACGACGTGGCCGACGGCACCGTCGACACCGATCCGACCGATGATGGCCAGGATCAGGTCCTTAGCCGTGATGCCCCGGGGGATCTGACCCTCGACCCGAATCTCCATCGTCTTAGGCTTCTTCATCCAGATACACTGGGTCGCCAAGACGTGCTCGACGTCGGAGGTCCCGATGCCAAAGGCCAGGGCTCCGAAGGCCCCGTGGGTCGACGTGTGGGAGTCACCGCACACGATGACCATGCCGGGTTGGGTCAGGCCCAACTCAGGGCCGATGACGTGGACGATCCCCTGTCGGTCCGACTCGAGTCCAAAGTAAGTGACGCCAAAGGTCCTGCAGTTTTCCTGCAGGACCTCGACCTGGCGTCGGGCGATGGCATCGAGGATCGGGCCGGGCCGGGAATCAGTCGGTACGTTGTGGTCGACCGTCGCCACCGTCAGATCGGGGCGGCGGACCCGGCGACCGGCTAGGCGGAGGCCTTCAAACGCTTGGGGCGAGGTCACCTCATGGACGAGGTGGAGGTCTACGTATAGGAGGGCCCGGCCGTCGGCTTCGTCGACGACGTGGGCCTCCCAAACCTTCTCGAAGAGCGTCCTCGGCGTCATCGGATTCTCCCCAGACCCATCTTTTCTTTCCTCTTAAGGTCGTGAATTCCTCGGCCCCTCTCCCCAATAGGGTTTCTCCCCTTTCATCCTCCTGCAGTCGACCGGGGACGGGGAACAGGGGTCCGTCAGCGTCCGTCTTTCGGTCCGCCTGCAGGCGCGCTTACCGGGCCCCGCCCCTGTGGGACGGGAAAGGGACAGGGCGAGAGAGGCCATCGACGTTACCGACGGGAAACGACGGGGACGGCTTCCTCGGTCAATGGGCCTATCGCTAAGACGCCGTGGAGAGCATCCATCAAGGCCCGGGCCGAGGCTACAATGACGTCCGTACTCTGGGCCCGACCGACTAACTGACGACCGTCGGCGTCGATACGGACCGTGACCTCACCTGGTCGGTGGGCCGCCGGGGGGACACCTCGCGTTAGGAATTGGCTGAGAGCGTCCTTTAGGGCTCGGGAAGCGGCTACGATGACATCCGGGTCAGTGCCGCGGCCGATGAAGCCGTGGCCGTTCACGTCGATCCAGACCGTCACGGCGCAGAGCGAGTCATCGACTGGTTCGGGCACGGTCTTGACCTGGTAAGACTCGACCAGCCGGTGGGACATGCCCACCAGGTCCCCCATCGTCCGACGGGACGACTCCAGGGGTACCCTCCCCGTGACAGTCGTCTCGACGACCCGGCCGCCCGGCCCGACGAGCCGGACCGTAACTGTCGGCGTCCCGTTGGCGTAGGACACCTGCAGGAGGTCCAACTGGAAAGTCTCCCCAGTCGTCGTGGAGGTTCGCTCCGCTGTCACGAGGGCCACTAAGTCCGCATCGTGGACCTCGCCCTTCTGGTCAGCCAACTCTTTAAAGGCTCGGAAGACCCGGTCCATCTCCTCTTCGCTCAGCGTATAGCCCAATTCCTTGAGTCGAGCCTGCAGTCCGGCCCGGCCAGAATTCTTGTTGAGGACGATGATCCCGCCCCGGGGGAGGCCAATGTCCCGGGGATCGATGATCTCGTAAGTCTCCCGAAGCTTGACGACGCCATGCTGGTGGACGCCCGACTGATGCCGAAAGGCATTGACCCCCACGATGGCCTTATTCGGCTGGACAGGCATACCCGTAAGCTGGGACACGAGCTGGCTAACTCGATAGATCTGGGTCGTGTCAACGCCGACCTCGACCCCGAAGAAGTCCCGTCGCGTACGGAGGGCCATGATGACTTCCTCGAGGGCCGCATTGCCGGCCCGCTCGCCGATGCCGTTTATGCACCCCTCGACCTGTCGGGCACCAGCCCGGATGGCGGCCAGGGTATTGGCAACGGCCAGGCCCAGGTCGTTGTGACAGTGGACAGAAATTGTCACCCGGTCGATGTTGCGCACGTTCTCGCGGATGCTCCGAATGAAGTCAGCAAACTCCTCGGGGACGGCGTAGCCGACCGTGTCGGGGATGTTGACGACCGTCGCCCCGGCGTCGATCACGGCTTCCAGCATCTGGTAGACGAATCGCCGGTCTGATCGAGTCGAATCCATCGGCGAGAACTCGACGTCCGGGCAGTACTTGCGGGCCCGGGCGACCATTGCCCGTGCCATCTCCAAGACCTCTTCCCGATTCTTCTCAAGTTGGTGCATAATATGGATGTCGGAGCTGGAGATGAAGATGTGGATGCGGGGCGCCTCGGCGGGACGAAGCGCCTCCCAACAGGCATCCACATCGTTCGGGACCGCCCGCGCCAGCCCGGCGATGACGCAACCCCGCACCTCCCGGGCGATGCGGCGGACGGCTTGGAAGTCGCCGGGGGAGGAAGCGGGGAATCCTGCCTCGATGACGTCGACCCGCAGGGCCGCTAAGGCGCGGGCGATCTCCAGCTTTTGATCGGCGTTCAAGGCGACGCCCGGGGATTGCTCCCCGTCGCGAAGCGTCGTGTCAAAGATCCAAACCCTTTCCATCATAGGACCTCCTTTTTCGGCCATTCGGCAGTCGGACCGATGGACGGCAGGCGTCGGTGCTGGGCGGCCCAGGGCCGGGTTAAAACCTTTTACCTGACACCCAGACCCTAACACCGTGTCTTTATTCGCTCGGTCCGCTCCTCAGCCAGGGCATCATGGCCCGCAGGCGTCGGCCGACCTCCTCGATGGGGTGCTGGGCTTGCCGACGTCGTAGGGTCTCGAAAACGGGCCGGCCAGCCTGGTTCTCCAGGATCCACTCCCGCGCAAAGAGCCCCGTCTGAACTTCCTGAAGGATCTCCCGCAAGGTCTGTCGCACGTGGCCGTCGATCACACGGGGTCCCCGTGTGTAGTCGCCGTATTCGGCCGTATCGGAGACCGAATACCGCATGTAGGACATCCCGCCCTCGTACATGAGGTCCACGATGAGCTTCAGCTCGTGGAGACACTCGAAGTAGGCGATTTCGGGCTGGTAGCCCGCCTCGATGAGGGTCTCGAAGGCCGCTTGGATGAGAGCCGTCACGCCCCCGCACAGGACGGCCTGCTCGCCGAAGAGGTCCGTCTCCGTCTCCTCGGCAAAGGTCGTCTCGATGACGCCGGCCCGCGTACAGCCGATGCCTTTGGCGTAAGCCAGGGTCAGGGGCTGGGCCCGTTCAGTGGCGTCCTGATGGACGGCCAGGAGGGCCGGCACGC
This sequence comes from Acidobacteriota bacterium, assembly GCA_025061865.1. Lineage (GTDB taxonomy): Bacteria > Acidobacteriota > HRBIN11 > HRBIN11 > HRBIN11 > HRBIN11. The sequence continues at coordinate 5,293 of JANXAA010000164.1, forward strand.
CGATACCCTGGGTGAAGAGCTTCCGCATCTGATGACCTGGGGCCTTCGGGGCGACCATCGTTACGTCCACCTCCGGCGGGGGCACGATCTGACGAAAGTGGATGTTGAACCCGTGCGCAAACATCAGGAGCTGACCCGGCCGAAGGTGCGGCCCGATGCTCTCCCGATACACCTGGGGTTGGACTGGGTCTGGGACTAATAGCATGACGATATCGGCTCGCTGAACGGCCTCGGCGACCGAGACGACCCGCAAGCCAGCGGCCTGGGCTCGAGCTGCCGAGGGGGATCCGGGGTATAACCCGACCATCACGTCGACGCCAGAGTCCTTCAGGTTGAGGGCGTGGGCATGACCCTGAGAGCCGAAGCCGATGACGGCGACCCTCTTGTCGCGAAGCAGGTTT
>JANXAA010000165.1 GCA_025061865.1 Acidobacteriota bacterium
CGAGTGGGCCGCTACCCTCCGGAAGACCCTCGTCGACGACCTTACGTTCAGCCGCCTCTTTACGCTCCTGCCGGAGACGGCCTACGACGCTCTGCCGCCTTATCGGGGCGAGACCGTGGACGTGGCGCCTTGGAAAGCCCAAGAGGTTCAGTTCCTGGTCCTCCTAAAGGTCGGCCGCGACCAGCAACAGATGTGGGCCGAGGCCCGTCTGTGGGACGTCGCGACGAACGAACTCCGTCTTGGACGTCGCTACGCTTGGAACCCTAAGCTCGTCCGCCAGATGGCTCACCATTTCGCCGACGAGATCCTGGCTGCCCTCTTCGGAATCCGGGACCGCATCTTCACCTCCAAGATCGCCTTTTTCTCGACTCGGGACGGTAATCCCGAGATTTACGTGATGGACTATGACGGAGAGAATCAAACCCGTATCACCCGCAACGACTACGTGGACCTGTTCCCGGACCTGCGGCCCCGCCACCATCAAATAGTCTTTACGTCTCTTCGACAAGGCGTCTCGGCTCTGGTCCTCTTCGACCTCATCACCGGCCAGCTCCGGACTCTGGTGGACCGAGGGGGCCTGACCTCGACGCCCCAGTGGTCACCTGACGGCCAACGGATCGTCTTCGTCGGCGCTATGGACGGCAATGCCGAGATTTATGTCATCCAGGCTGACGGCACGGGTCTTCGGCGGTTGACGTTCTCGAAGGCGATTGAGAGCTCGCCGACTTGGTCGCCCTCGGGGAACCAAATCGCCTTTACGTCGGACCGGTCGGGCCGCCCCCAAATTTACGTGATGGACGCAGACGGCGGCAACGTCCGCCAATTGACCTTCTTCGGAGAATACAATGACCGTCCGACGTGGTCGCCCGACGGGGCCCGCCTGGCCTTCGTCTCCCGGCAAGGCTTGATTTTCGACATTTATGTCTTGGACCTGACGACCAACGAAGTCATCCGTCTTACGGAAAATCAAGGTAGTAACGAATCCCCCGCCTGGGGCCCCGACGGGATTCACCTGGTGTTCGCATCGAACCGCACCGGCCGATTCCAGATCTATACGATGGACCGATGGGGCCGGGACGTCCGCCAACTCACCCATGCCGGAGAAAACAAGACGCCGGCATGGCGGCCTTTCGAATGATGGAACGCCAGGCGGTTGGGTGCTGGGTGTTAGGCTTCTTGAGAAGGGCCTGGTACCCATCACCCAACCCCGAACACCCAAGACCCGACCTCGGAGGTGAACGATGACGCCCCGGAACGCGTGGTTTGGGCTGTGGATTATCGTCGTGGCCTTGCTGGCCGTCGGCTGTCCCAAAAAGGCAAAGGTACCCCCACCGGCGCCAGCGCCAGCGGCGCCAGCGCCCTTGAAAGGGGAGCCGCCGCCCCAGCCGCCGACGACCCTGGAGGAGGCCGGCCGGGTCGAGGACATCACGGAGATTAGTCGCCGACTTCAACTATATGATATATTCTTTGATTTTGATAAGTACGATATTCGGCCTGACCAGCTCCCGCGGGCCGAAAAGCTGGCCGAGCTTTTAAAGCAGAACCCGAATTGGCGCATTCTCATCGAGGGTCACTGCGACGAGCGGGGGACCAGCGAGTACAACATGAGTCTGGGGTGGCGGCGGGCGAATACCCTGCGGGACTTTCTGGTCAGTCGGGGTGTCGAGGCGGCTCGGATTCAGACGATCAGCTACGGTAAGGAGCGACCCTTTGCCCTGGGTTGTTCGCAGAAGCCGACTGTACAGGAGCGGGAAGACTGCTGGCAGTTGAACCGTCGGGCCCATCTGGTCGCCGTCGGAAAGTAAGGCCGTACGGCGTAGGATGGGATACGCTCGTGCTGAGCGATGCTAGGTCAGGAAGGCCAAGGCTTGGGTGTCCTGTGGGCTTATGTTTCCTGCTATCTCCTGGCCGACCGACCCCGATCCTCAGGTCCGGCGGGCTGCCTCCAGCCGCAAGCCCCGGGGGATGAGCCGGCGGTCCAGGCCCTCGAAGAGGGCCTGGACGGCCAAAGCCAGGAGGGCTGCCGGGATGGCGCCCTGCAGGATAGTCCCATGATCGTTTAGGTTCAAGCCGCTGATGATGGGCTCACCCAGGCCTCCGGCCCCGATGAGGGCCGCCAGGGTCGCCGTCCCGACGTTGATGACGGCGCTCGTCTTGATGCCCGCCAGGATCGTCCGGGCGGCCATCGGGAGGAAGACCTTCCGGAGCTGAGCGCCGGGTTCCAAGCCGAGGGCCGCCGCCGCATCCCGGAGGGCCGCTGGAATGTTTTGGAGGCCCGTCGCCGTGTTCCGCACGATCGGTAAGAGGCTATAAAGGAATAGGGCCACGACGGCTGTCGTGGGTCGAATGCCTAGGAAGGGCACGGGTACCAGTAGGGCCAGCAGGGCTAAGGAGGGAATCGTATAGATCATGCCCGTGATGCCTAGGATCAACTGGCTGGGGATCCCGGGTCGGCTCGCCCAAATTCCGAGAGGCACCCCGACTGCTACGGCCCACAGGAGCGACAGCCCGACGAGGAGCAGGTGTTGAAGTGTCCAGCGGACGATTTTCCGATGAATCGCTTCACCCCGGGTCTCGACTCCGAAGTAGAGGGCCGCGGCCCGGGTGTAGTCCTTGGACTGTTCAGCCTCGGCGTTGAGCCGCATCATGCGGGCCTCGTCCAGGGTCCCTGCTAGACGGCGGAGAGCCGCAACGGCCCGGGCGTCCAGGTCCAACCGATAGAGGAACACGGCCCGATAAGCCGGGAAGAAGCGTCGGTCGTCCTCCAAGACGACCAGGTCGTATTCGGCAATCTTGGCGTCAGTAGAATAGGCGTCCTTGACGTCGATGGCGCCCGTTTGTAGGGCCACATATCCCAGCGTGTGGTCGATACCCCGCACGTCCCTGGCCGAAAGTCCATAGGCTCGCCGCAGGGGTTCCCAGCCGTCCTGGCGTTTCAGAAATTCGTGGGTCAGACCGAACCGCAGATCCGGATAGCCCCGCAGGTCGCTGATCCGGCGGATCCCCAAGGACTGGGCCCGGTCCCGGCGCATGACGAGGGCATAGGTGTTGTTAAACCCCAGATCGGCGGTCATGCCGACTCCGAAACGGGCCAAGGCTGTCCGGAGCTGAGCGGCGGTCGTCTTCCCGGGGATGCGCAGGATTTCCTCCTGGATCGTGCCCGTATAGTCGGGGTACACGTCGATGGCCCCCGCCTTCAGCGCCTGCCATAGGATGATCGTACCCCCCATGCCGGGACGATGGGTAGCCGGCACACCGGCCCGCTCGAGCTGGATACGAGCTATCTCGCCTAAGATGTAAGACTCAGTGAATTTCTTGGACCCGATGACGACGGGTCTCGTAAAGCCGATTCCCAGAGCCGGTCCGACCAGGAGTTGGCTGACGAAGATGACCGGAATCCATGTCCACTGCCGCCAGGGCGGCTTCATGGCAGACTTCCTCTGGCGCCGACGGGCATAAAACCCGACCGCCGCTGGGCCGTGATGAATTGGGTTACGAAGGGGGTCGCCGGGCGTTCGATCAGGTCAGCCACCGTCCCCCGTTGGACGACGCGGCCTGCGTCCATGAGGACGACCTCATCGGCCAGGAACGCCGCCTCGGCCATGTCGTGGGTGACCAACAGGACTGTCTTGCCCAGCCGTGTGAAGATGGCCTTCAGGTCCTCCTGGAGTGCGGCCCGCACCATCGGGTCCAGGGCGCCCAGGGGTTCGTCCAGGAGCAGGACGTCGGGGTCCAGGACGAGAGCCCGCATGAGGCCCACTCGCTGGCGCTGGCCGCCCGAGAGCTCGGCCGGGTAGCGCCGTAAGGCGTCTGGTGGGAAACGGGTCAACTCGCACAGGGCCTGCAGGCGAGGCCGGACGACCTCGTCGGGTATCTTGAGATGACGGGGCATGAGGAGAATATTCTGTTCGGCCGTAAGATGAGGGAAGAGGCCCCCTTCCTGGATGACATAGCCCATTCGTCGGCGGAACCGAAGGACGTTGTCCGGCCGCAAACGCTCCCCGTCCAGCTCGACAGAACCGGTCGTCGGCTCGACCAAGCCGACGATGATCTTGAGGACCGTCGACTTGCCGCATCCGCTGGGACCGATGAGGACGGTCGTTCGACCCGGGCATACGTCCAGAGTCATGGGGTGTAGGGCCCAGACGTCCCCATAACGTTTCGAAACATTCACGAGGCGGAGCATCGCGCCCTTTGGGGGTGGATGAAGCGTGTCGACACTGAAGCGAATATATCGCAACCGTCTGGCCGATGCACACTCGGCAGGGCGGTTCGGTCCGTAAGGAGGGCCTCGGACCCGCTTTCCCGATCGTTGACGGGTCCGGCAGGCGTGGTCTATAGTCAAGCAGGCGGATCGGAGGGTCACTCAGAGATGAGGTGGGTATTGGGGCGTGGGGTGAGTGCTCCCAATCTCCAGCTCCCAGGACCTACCACCGATTTTGGGCGTGGAGGCCGTCCATGTGCGGCATTATCGGGTATGTCGGCCCGCGGGACGTCGTGACGGTCCTGATGGAAGGCTTGAAGAAGCTCGAGTATCGGGGGTACGACTCGGCGGGCATCGCCGTCTTTCGGGACGGTCGTCTGGAGGTCCGCCGCTGTGCGGGCAAGGTCCGGCAGTTGGAGACCATTCTCCGGGAACATCCCGTGACTGGGGATTACGGCATCGGCCACACCCGGTGGGCCACGCATGGGAAGCCCTCTGAGGAGAATGCTCATCCCCATCGGGACTGCCAGGGTCGGCTGGTCGTCGTCCATAACGGAATTATCGAGAACTACCTGAGTCTGAAACGTCAATTGATCGAGCGGGGCCATCGGTTTGGGACCGAGACGGATACGGAGGTCATCGCTCACCTGGTGGAGGAGGCCGACCGGGGTGACTTGACCGAGGCCGTCCTAGCCACGGTCCGGCAGCTGCAGGGGGCCTATGCCTTTGTCGTCCTCCATGCGGACGAGCCCGGCGTGATGGTCGGTGTCCGGAACGGGGCACCGCTCGTCGTGGGTCTAGGCGCCGGCGAGGCCTTCTTAGCCTCGGATATCCCGGCCGTCCTGGAGTACACACGGGACTTCATCTTCTTAGACAACGGCGAGGTCGCCGTCGTGCGACGGGACGGCCTTCGAATCTTGCGGTTTTCCGGCGAGCCTGTCGCCAAGCCCGTCCGGTCGGTCCCTTGGGACCCCGTGATGGCCCAAAAGGGCGGCTATCGCCATTTCATGCTTAAGGAGATCCATGAACAGCCTCGGGCGGTCCGGGACACCCTGCTGGGTCGGTTTTCGCTCGAGCACGGCCGGGTCGACCTGGAGGGGATGGAGGAAGTCCGGGACCGGCTCCGCCACGTCCGGCGGGTCCTCCTGATTGCCTGTGGGACGTCTTATCATGCTTGCTTAGTCGGCCGACACATGATTGAAGGGCTGGCCCGTCGGCCAGCCGAGACGGACTACGCCTCGGAGTTCCGATATCGGGACGCCGTCCTCTCAGCCGACACGCTGGCCGTATTCGTGTCGCAGTCTGGCGAGACGGCTGACACGCTGGCGGCCCTCCAGCATGTCAAAGAGCAGGGTCTCCTGACCGTCGGCATCTGCAATGTCGTCGGGAGCCTGATGTCCCGGGAGGTCGATGCCGTCCTGTATACCCACGCAGGTCCTGAAATCGGCGTGGCTTCGACGAAGACGTTCACGACGCAGTTAGT
>JANXAA010000166.1 GCA_025061865.1 Acidobacteriota bacterium
AATTTGAATCGAGAGGCACTGCCAGAAGACCGAAAGGCTGCAGCAGAGAGGGTCTGAGGTCTTGAGTCCCTGATCCTCTCGACTTGACGCTTCCCAAATGAGCTATCCCTTATGGCATTGACGGAAAATCGTACCGTCCCGGTTTATGACTCGGCTCGGACCCCACCTTCTTTCTGGGAAGAGCTGGTTGAACTCTGGCGGTATCGGGACTTGGTCGTTCAGATGGTCCTCCGGGACGTCAAGGTCCGGTACAAGCGGTCATGGCTGGGGGTCGCCTGGACGATGCTGAACCCGCTCCTGATGATGGCAGTCTTGACGCTGGTATTCTCCCACCTCTTTCGCTTCGAACTTCCCTACTACCCGGCATATTTGCTTTCAGGCCTAATCCTGTGGAACTTCTTTGCCCAGAGTAGCACGCAAGCGATGCTGCATCTCCTATGGGGCGGGTCCTTGCTGACCCGCATCTACCTTCCCAAGACGGTATTTGCCGTGGCGGCCGTCGGGACCGGCCTGGTAAACCTGCTGTTGGCCCTAATCCCCCTGGCCGTCGTCCAGTGGGCTATCGGAGCGCCTCTTCATGGGTCGGCTTGGGTGTGGCTCCCCATCCCGATCGTCCTAACAGCCATGTTTACCCTGGGCATCGGGTTGGTCGTCTCGAGCTTTGCTGTATATTTTCCAGACTTCGTCGAAATGTACCAGGTCGGGACCCTCGCGTGGTATTTTCTGACGCCGGTCCTATACCCCAAGTCGATCATCCCCGAGGCCTATCGATGGTGGCTGAATCTGAACCCGATGTATCACCTGGTCGAAGTCTTCCGGATGCCTATTTATTATGGTTACCCGGCCGGTCCGCATACCCTGGCGGCGGCGACGGTAGCAGCCATCGGGACGCTGGTCCTCGGATGGCTCGTCTTCACGAGCCGGGCTCGCACGATAGCCTACCGGTTGTGACTCGACGGAAGGGACGGCGTGACCCCGCGGCTCATGGCGGATAACTCTTGGGCCAGCCCCCGAAGCGATGGGCCAATCTGCTGCGAGACATACGTATGAGGCGGGAGTCCGTTATTAACTTGGAGAACGTCTCTGTCTGTTACCGAGTCCCCAACCAGCGCGTCGTCTCCTTTAAGGGGTATGTGCTCCAGAGACTCATGGGGCGAATCCGGTATCACGCCGTTTGGGCCTTGCAGGACGTGACTCTGGCCATCAGCCGGGGTGAAATCGTCGGCATCATCGGGCCCAATGGAGCCGGTAAGAGCACCCTCCTGAAGGTCATTGCTCGTGTGATCCACCCGACGCAGGGCCGCGTCCGGGTCTGGGGCCGAGTGGCACCGCTTATCGAACTGGGGGCAGGTTTCCACGCGGAGCTGACGGGACGGGAGAACATCTACCTGAACGCGGCCATCCTGGGGCACTCCCGCCGGGAGACGGACCGACGATTCCAGGACATCGTCGATTTTGCCGAGCTATGGGACTTCATCGACGCTCCCCTGCGGACGTACTCGACGGGGATGATCGCTCGGCTGGGGTTTGCTGTGGCCACGGCCTGGGTGCCAGACATCCTGATCGTGGACGAAGTCCTGGCCGTCGGCGACGAAGTTTTTCAACAGAAGTGCCGGACTCGTATGGACGAATTCCGCCATCATGGGACGACGATCCTGATGGTCTCCCACGACATGCCGACGGTCGAGACCTTCTGCCATCGGGCCGTCTGGTTAGACCACGGCCACATCCAAGCCATCGGGCCGGCTCGAGAAGTTACCGCCGCATACCGTCAAGAAATGGGGCGTCGCTCGGGCCAGGACGTCGCCCCCCCGAGGCCCTTAGTCTCGCGCCCGTAGCCACGGATGTCGGGAGCCCACGGCGACGAGGCCGCTCCATAGCCAGAGGAGGACGTACAAAGGGGCCCTTATCAATGCCCTGGCGTAGAGACTCGGCCGATCGGCCCATAAGAGCCCGAGGCCGTAGTAGACGACGTCCACCACCAAGGCGCCCCCCAAGAAGATGGTCAATGCTTTCTGAAGCCATCCTACCGTCGGCAGGAAGAATACGACCACCAGGAACAGGCACAGCCGTCCCATCAGGGCGCCCACCTTGGGCCGGCCGAGGAGGGCCAGGATACAAGCCCAGGTACCCATCCCTCGAACCAACAGACGACCGATGTCCCGTCCGTAATGGCGGAAGACTTCCCACTGCCCTTGCAACCAACGGGCCCGCTGACGAGTGAACCCCCGCGCCGTCGCCGGTTTCGGGTCATACACGACCGCCGTCGGGACAAACTCGATGGAACCCTGGCGGAGACCCCACAGCGTGAGCTCTACGTCCTCTACTTTTGTACGAAGAACGGGATACCGACCCCGCAGGGTATCGACCCGGAAGGCCATCCCCGTCCCCCGGAACCGAACAGGCCACCCCCAGTATCGACAGGCCCGGTCATCGACCTCCTGAGACAGCCACTCCGAATAGGCGGCCAGGACAGAGGCCCAACGGGCCGACTCCGGAACTGGCTGGACCCACGTCTGGACCCGCTCGACGCCTCGATGAAAAGCGTCAGCCAAGGCCGTCAAAAACGACGGTTCGACTCGACTATCGGCGTCCAGGACGACTAAGACATCGAAAGACTGCAGCCGGTCTCCGTGACAGGCCCAAAACCACTGCAAGGCCCGGCCCTTGCCCTGGGGCGCTGGACCCGGCTTCTCCAGACAGACTGCCCCAGCCTGGCGAGTGATGGCCGCCGTCTCGTCCGTGCAGGCATCGGCGATCACGAAGACTTGCCAGGCCTCCCGGGGATATGCCAGCCGCTCCAAAGCCGGGAGCGTGACCGCCAACGCGTCGGCCTCATCGTGTGCCGGAATGACCACGGCGAACCGGAGAGGCCGAGACTCCGACGACCCGACCGGCCGGTCCCGGCTCGCCCGGATACAACATCGGGTCAGCAGAAAGAAGGCCCGCAAGACCGAATCCACCCCCAAGGGGACCACCCACGGCAGGACCAGCCCCCATACCAGAAGAGACGCCATCCCTGGCTCAGTCATGCCTATCGACACCAATCGCCTCCCCCCAACCCCGCTCGCTCGAGCGGGGTCGTCAAACCCCGGCGCCCGGCTCCTATCTCCGGCTTCTATCTTAAGGATGCCCAGTCTAACCCCCCTGGAAGGCCGTCCCTTGAGGCGACTTCCCTATCTCCCTATATCCCGAAGGATATGCACGATCCGTTCCGCCGCCCGTCCATCCCCGTAAGGATTCACGGCTCGACGAATCCGTGCGTACGCTTCGGGGTCTTCTATCAAATGCTCGACCGTCTGCACGATTCGGTCATAGTGGGGCCCCACCAGCAAGGCCGTCCCGGCCTCGACGCCTTCAGGCCGCTCGGTCACGTCCCGCAAGACGAGGACAGGCTTCCCCAACGTGGGGGCTTCCTCTTGGATGCCCCCCGAGTCCGTCAAGACCAGGTAGGACCGGTCCAACAGCCAAACCAGTGTCGGGTAGTCGACGGGTTCCAACAGCAAGACATTAGGCCCGCTCCAGTACGAACGGTCCCCTCGCCGACGCGGCCGGACGACAGGCCCGAGTATCTCGGCGACGGCCCGCCGGACATTCGGATTGAGGTGGACCGGCCAGACAAAGACGCAGTCCAGGTACCGGCCCGCCAGGTCCCGGACCGCTTGACTGATGGCCCGAAGTCCCTCGCCGAAGGCCTCCCGCCGATGCGCCGTGACCAATACGACTCGTCGGTCTTCCGACTCGAGCCAGTCCCGTACCAAGGGATCTACCCAGCTCGGGTCTTCTTGCACCCGCCGAACGGCCCATAGGAGGGCATCGATGACGGGATTCCCCGTTACAAAGACCGTCTCTGAAGCGATCCCCTCTCGCAGTAAATTTTGTCGGGCCCGCTCGGTCGGAGCGAAATGGATGTCGGCGATATGGCTCGTCAGGCGGCGGTTCATCTCCTCCGGAAAGGGAGCATACTTGTCGTGGGTCCGCAAGCCGGCCTCCACATGGGCGACCGGCACCCGGGCATAGTAAGCCGCCAAAGCCCCCATCAGGGTCGTCGTCGTGTCCCCTTGGACGACGACCCAGTCGGGCCGGACCCGGATGACGACCTCCTCGAGTCGCTGGATGGCATTCGCCGTTACTTCATACAAACTCTGGTCGGGTTGCATAATCTCCAGGTCAAAGTCAGGCCCTACCTGAAAAAAGGCCAAGGCTTGGTCCAGCATCTCCCGATGCTGGCCTGTCACGCAAACGACGGCCTCTAGGTCCGGAGCCTGCCGAATCTGATGCACGACGGGCGCCAGCTTGATGGCCTCCGGCCGTGTCCCAAAGACGACCAATATGCGCCGTCTCACGGCGACCACCTCCCCGTCCTCCAGGCGACCGCGTATCCAAAAGACTAAGACCTGAGACCGTGTAGATACAAATCCCCTGGACTTAGAATCGGGACACCCATCCCATCCCCGCTCGTGTCACAGCGGGGTCCCTTACGGCATCCTCAAACCCCAGTGTCCTGCCATCCTACGAGCGTCCCGTAAGGAAAAGAACCCGGTGCCTTCCGAGGACACCGTATGGCGTTCGCTTGTCCCAATTTCCGAGAAACTTGACAAGGGATCACTAATAGCATAGCCTGAGCCCTATTTCTCGCAGAGGCTGCTCAAATGGAGGAGGGGAATATGTACGTGAAAAGTTTTTTCTACGGGGCTCCCAAGGGGCGGTGGGGCCTTCTGGCCTGGGCCCTGCCGTGGCTCTTGAATTTTCACCCCAAACCTACCCTGACACCCTTAGACCAAAAGGCCTTCTTCTTACCGGAGCTGTATATCAGTAGCGAAAATATCCCCCTGGAGGCCGTGCTGGACCAGTTGCCCAATACGGCCGCCTGGCGGGCATTCTTAGCCCGGCACCCGGGCTTTTACGTATACATCGACCCCCGGTCGGGAACCCCGACAAACCTCATCGGTCCCATGCCCCTCATCCCGGGAACCGGTGTCGGCAATCGGGTTACCCTGGCCACCCTTTCCAGTCAGCTCGGCCGACCCGTCGAGGCTGTCACACCGGACGTGGTCGCCGAACAGGTCTTGCGCTTCATTCAACAACATCGGGACCTCTTTCGGATTGACCTGTCTCAACTGGGACCTCCCCGGGTCACGCAGGTGACCGACTATTTGTGGCAAGTCCATATCCCGCAGGTCGTCCGTGGAATTCCCGTACGTCACGGTCGGGTCCTGGCGACGATCAATCACGGCAACTTGGTCCTGATCGGGACCGATACGTGGGGCGACGTGCGGATCGACGTGACGCCCCGCATTTCGGAGGACGCGGCCCTGAAGGCGGGGTTCGATTACGCCGGCGGCCGTCAATCGGTCGATGAAATCGTTGAAAAGCCCCGTTTGGAGATCGTGCCCATCGCGCCCCCAGTGTGGCAAAAGGGAGAGGCCTTTGCGGGTCCTATCGGGCACGGATATGGGCACCGGCTGGTATGGACGTGGGTCTTTGTCCGTCCGCCGGACTGGGCCCACTGGGAAGTCATGGTCGATGCTCATACAGGAGAAGTCATCGCCTTCCAAGACATCAATCACTACATCACTAAGAAAATCGTGGGCGGCGTCTATCCCGTGACGAGCACAGAAGTCTGTCCCTCGCCGGACAAGTGCGGCACGCTTCAGTCCGGCTGGCCGATGCCCT
>JANXAA010000167.1 GCA_025061865.1 Acidobacteriota bacterium
CCGGAGAGCGACGGCCTAAACTGGAAGCAGGCCCCCGGGGGACGGGGGCCTGCCCGTCTAAGGGGGGACAAGGGAGGCTCGAGAGAAAGCGTTTACCTGGCCACGGCCTCCCGAAGCTTCCTACCGGGACGGAAACGGACGACCGTCCGGGCCGGGATGGTCATCGGCCGCCCGGTCCGGGGGTTCCGTCCTTTGCGGGCCTTCCGCTGGGCGACGTGGAAGGATCCGAAGCCCACCAGGTTCACGGCCGACCCGCCGGCCAAGGCGTCCTGAATGGCCTTGGTGACGGCGTCGATGGCCTGATGGGCCTGGGTCTTGGTCAGGCCCGCCAGCCGCGCCACCCGGTCCACCAGATGGGCCTTCGTGACCTTCGCGCCTCGAGCTCTGCGCGCCATAGAGGACCTCCTCCGACCGGTGACGGTCTGTCACCGGGTGGCAGATTGTCGCTCTGCCACGGGCGGCTTTGGGAAGTCGAATATTTTCAACCCAAGTATAACTCCCGAGACGGCGTTTGTCAAGGGTCGACGCAGATCTTCCCTGCGAAATCACCCCTTTCTGCTCACATCATCGGGAACTCTTTGGGGTCAGGGTGGGAAAAATATGCAAATCGACCTCTTATGTTTACAGAAGACCAAAAACGTCATGTGAATAGAATAATCCGGGATTGGGCACATATAGAAGGGAAGTTTGCCCCAAGGGCCTACAACTTGAATTAATTTTGTTTAATTCTATTTTTGATATAACCATAACTTCGACGTGGACCGTCGCCTGTGCTATCCTGTCCCTCCAAGTCCTCCCTCCCGGAGACCGAACCATGCGGCAACGCCTCCTCCGGGTCGTCGATGACCGCTGGCACGTCCGGCTCATCGTCGCCACGGCGACTGCCCTCCTCAACACCGTCCGGCGCCGTCTGGCGACCTCTCCGGTCGCCACCGCTTCCCTCGGTCGGGCCATGGTCGGGTCGGCCCTCCTGTCGGCTTATCTCAAGCCGACGGCCCAACAGCGAGTCCAGATCCATATCGCCGGCGATGGACCCCTTCGGGAAGTCGTCGCCGAGTGCAATGGCATCGGCCATGTCCGGGGATACGTCCGGAATCCCCAGGTCGACCTCCCGCCTCGAGACGGCAAGTGGGACGTCGCCCGGGCCGTCGGTCGGGGCTATTTTACCGTCCTTCGGGACCTGGGTTTGGGTGAGCCTTACGCCAGTACCGTCCCTCTCGTCAGTGGGGAGATCGCTCAAGATTTGGCCTACTATCTTCTTCAGTCTGAGCAGGTCCATTCAGCCGTCTTGCTGGGGGTCCTCATCCGACGAGAGCGGGTCATCGCCGCCGGAGGATGCCTGGTCGAGCGTCTGCCCGATGCCGATGAGTCGGCCATGGACCAGCTATCGGAGCGCATTCGGACCTTGGGCGGGATCAGTCACTGGCTTTGGCGACATCCGGACCCTATCCAGTTGGTGTATCAGCTCCTCGAGGGGGGCCGTCCTCGGATCTTGGAGGTCCGACCTCTTCGTTTTCGTTGTCGGTGCCGACGGAGTCGGGCCCTGGAGGTCTTGATGGCGATGGACCGCCAGGCCCTCATCGACGACCTTCGGCAAGAGGCGACCGTCGAGGTCCGGTGTGGCTTCTGCAACGCCGCCTACGGGTTTTCCCGGGAGGAACTGGACTTCTACCTTCGGCCCCTGGGGCGGGTCCACTGAAACTCGGCAGTTCGGCCGATGGGCTGGTGGGAGTGAGGGGGTCTATGCCGCCCTACGGGGAGAGGCCCGTAGACGGTAGCAGTCCAGCGTCTTAGGATGCCGCTTCCCCAGGAGCCCCTCCCGACATCCCCAACCCCTGACCGCCTTTACGATCTATCTGCCCACTTGCCGACTATATATGGCCGGATTAATCGGTGGCTAGAGGTACCCGACGAATTCGGATGGAGCCGCTTCCCGCGCGGGCTTCGACACGCAAGTCGGCGCTTCCGACGATACCCCGCACCTGCCATCGGTCCTGCACCCACACCGTCGTCAAGGGGAATTCGACCGTCACGCGGCCGGCTCGTGTGCGGGCGTTGACCTCGAAGCGGGCCGTTTCAGGCAAGGCGACCTCGATCTCTCCTGACCCCGTCGCCAGTTCCCAAGTTCGGTCTGTCGGGGTTTGATAGGTTCGGACACGAATGTCGCCGCTCCCGGCCCGGACCTGCACGTCGCCGACCACGCGGGTCAGGGCGATGTCCCCGCTTCCCGTCGACGCTTCGACGGGGCCCTGGACACGGTCGGCCGTCAAGTCGCCGCTCCCGAGCCGCACGGTCACACGACCGATGGTGGACCCCAGACGGACGTCGCCGCTACCAGCCCGGACCTCGACATCGCCCCGGACTTCCTCGACGCGGACGTCGCCACTTCCGGTGCGGACCTCAACAGCCGACTGGACAGTCTGAACTTCGACGTCGCCCGACAACGTATGGACCCAGACCGGTCCGTCCACGTCCCGAACTTCGACGTCGCCCGAACCGGTCTTGACCCGGACGTTCGTTTCAGGTGGCACGTCGATCGTGTAGTCGACCCGGAGACCCCAGGGACCTCCGAAGACGCTCCAAGACCGGCGGGCCCAGGCCGGCCATTCGATCCGAATGTCACCGTCGGCCTGGATAACGGGCGGGTCAGTGAGAATGCGTTGAAGCCACGACTGCGCCTGTTTCCTGGAAAAAGCCCGTATAGTGACGTGGCCTACGACGTGAACCCGCCCCGGCCCGCCCCGGCGGACCCGGACGGCACCGTGGGGGTTTTCGACGGTGAGACGTACCGGCGTGCCAACCGACGGGTTTCGCTCGAAGCGGCCCTCGGCCCGGTAGGCCCATCCTGACCCGTAGGCAACTAGTAGCCCCAGAGCCAGGCTGGCCCATGAGATGAATCGGACCATCACAGTCCTCCATTTTAGGTGTTGGGCGCTGGGGGATGGCAGGTCACTGAAGAGGCTTTGCGACCCAATTGGCCTATCCCGAGATAGAAAACCTCCGGGGTGTCGGCTTGGTTAACACAGCTACGTCGGGCCCGTGGAAAGGCCCCGACGTCTTGTGGAGTTGCCTTCCCGGACCAGGTATACCTTGTACGTTCAAGCCCAGCTCTCAAGTCCCGGAGTGCCGCCTTGACGGACGATAGATCTTGTCCGGGACATGCCGACGGCTGTCGCAAGGTCGCTCCGGCGGTGGCCTGACTTCAGGCCCATAGGTAGACGTGGTGTCACCCAGTTGCCTTTGCTGCCCCTGGGCCAGCCAGTCTTTGCTTCGGTGCGTATCCATACTCGTTGTCGTGTAGCCCCGGACTGGCGACTGGCGCCATACGCCCGCCGGCGGGGCTGGCCGGCCCTCTGGGACGTCCGGGGCCCGGTCCGGGTTTTGCCGGTCCTCTGGAGATTGTGGGGAGAATAGTATGACGATTCGGTTTTAGGTGCTAGATATTAGATGTAAGTCTTGAAAGGGCCCCGACACCCAGCATCTGACACCCATCCCACATCTTGCATATCCGACATATCCGATGTGCGTGTCGGTGGAGTCGGTGTCAGACCCTACAGGACGCACCGGGCTAGAGATCTGGTCGATGGCCATCCCTCCCTCGGTGGTGCGCAGCCATCAGAACGCGCACGGCGGATTTGCATCCTCCATCCTCCATTCTATATCCTGTATCCCGTCGTTTCTGTCCAGGCTGGGAGGGGTCGAGAGGCGCATATGCGGGGTCTATTTCGTCGGAAAAGCGTGGACCTCCTTCAAGACGAGGCTCGCCATACGAGACTCAAGCGGGTCCTCACGGCGACGGACCTGGTCTTTCTGGGGATCGGGGCCATCATCGGAGCCGGTATCTTTGCGACCGTCGGGACGGCTTCGGCCGGTGACCCCGGCGTACGACCGCCGGCGGGACCCGCCATCATCGTCAGCTTCGTGATTACAGGTATAGCTTGTGCTCTGGCGGCCCTCTGCTATGCCGAGATGGCTTCGATGGTTCCCGTCAGCGGCTCGGCGTACACATATACCTATGCCACGCTGGGCGAGCTGGCCGCCTGGATTATCGGGTGGGACCTCATCATCGAGTATGCCGTCGGGAACGTGGCGGTCGCTATCTCGTGGTCCGGCTACTTTCAAGAGTTTCTCCGGGGCTTCGGCTTCGAGTTTCCGGCTTGGATGGCGACCGACTTTCGGACGGCCCAGATGGCCGCCGAGACGGCCGTCGACCGACTCAAGGACGTCTTGGGAATGTCCGTATCCATCGACCAGGTGTGTGCCTATCAGCACTTGATCACGCCGGCCATGATGGATGCACCCGCCCGTTTGGCACTGGCCGGCTTCTGTAGTCACCCGGTTGTATTGGGCGTGCCTCTGGTCTTCAACTTACCAGCCGTGATGATCGTGACGCTCTTGACGGTCATCCTGGTCATCGGCATCAAGGAGAGCGCCTGGTTCAACAACATTATGGTCGTCCTCAAGTTGTTAACCCTGGGTCTATTTGTGGTCACAGGCTTGTTCTACGTGGCCCCTGAGAACTACGCGCCTTTTGCGCCCGGCGGTTGGAAGGGCGTGATGGCGGGGGCGGCTATCATCTTCTTCGCCTACATCGGATTCGACGCCGTTTCGACCGCCGCTGAGGAAGCTCGGAATCCAGGTCGAGACTTGCCCATCGGGATCATCGGGTCCTTGTTGGTTTGTACTTTGATTTACGTCGCCGTGGCGGCTGTCGTGACGGGCATGGTCTCATACACGCGGTTGAACACCCCGGAACCCCTGACGGTCGCCCTGAAGGCCGTCGGCGACACTCGCCTCCTTCACTTCATTACGGGCCTGGTGGCCCTCGGGAGCGTCATCGCCCACACGGCCGTCCTGCTGGTCTTCCAACTCGGCCAGCCCCGGATTTTCTTTTCGATGGCGCGGGACGGTCTCCTGCCGTCATGGGCGGCGGCCGTCCATCCTCGGTTTCGAACGCCTCATGTGACGACGATCCTGACGGGCGTCATCGTGGCCGGGACGTCGGCCTTCACGAACATCCAGGAGATGGTTGAGCTCACCAACATCGGGACGCTGTTCGCCTTCATGATCGTCTCGGCTGGCGTCCTCGTCCTTCGGTATAAGGAGCCAGACCGACCGCGTCCCTTCCGGACGCCCTTAGTCCCCTGGGTTCCCCTACTGAGCATCCTGAGCTGCGGGTATTTAGCCTTGCACCTGCCGGTCGTCACATGGGTCCGATTTGGCCTATGGCTGGCTGCCGGCTTAGTCTTTTACTTCCTGTATGGTTTTCGCCACAGTCGCCTGCGTGCCCCCGTTCCGGCTGATCCGTCCCAGTAAAACCGCTGTCTTGGGTAGGTCGGTGAGAGGATGACCCCGTGACGACGTCACGGCGTGATGACGGGACGAAGCCGATCCCAGCCGCTTTGCCCTGGCGACGGCTTCCTTCCAGACCCCGTCCCGCCGTCATGACGTCACAGGGCTTGAAAAACCGTCTTGCTCGGACCATCCGAAAGGTGGAAAGGGACGCCATCTTCTCGAACTGAACCGTTCTGTTAAACAGGACGATCATCCAGTACACGAGGGCCGTCCGACATGGGCGGGTAACGATAAAGAGGTCCAGGTCTCGGACGTCGGTCCCAAACATGCCGCCGCCCGAGAGGCCG
>JANXAA010000168.1:0-237 GCA_025061865.1 Acidobacteriota bacterium
AATCATGGCCCAGATGGTGGCTCGACCCGAGGACCTTTCGGTCATCGAGGCGGCCCACCAGGCCTTGGGCCTGTTCCGCCGGCTCTCCCTGGACTTGGACCTCTGGCGATCTCAGAATATTTACTTCGACCTGACTCGACGGGTCCGACCGGCCGTCCGGGCCCAGGCCGACCAAGGCGACCCCCTAGCTCGTCGGTGGCTGGATAGATTCGACCGCTTAGGAGAGGCCCTGCGGGT
>JANXAA010000168.1:247-5588 GCA_025061865.1 Acidobacteriota bacterium
GTGAATTTCTTGACCTCCCTCCTACCGTCCCGTCGTCAAGGCCGCGTCGTCCGGAGTCTGGGGTTCAGGGGCCTTCTTCTTGGAGGCCTGGCACCCAGGTCCCAGACCGCATCCGGCGCCCTCATATGATGGTCATTCGGGGTCTTCGGCTTCGGCCGATGTAAGGAGCGGCTTCCGATGGAATCGAGCCCCGTGGGCGATATACAGTCCGACCCAGTATAGGGCAAGACCCATCTCGATGAAGTGGCTTCGCCAAAAGAGAAGCCATCCCAAGACGCCACACCATGTCATGAGGGTTCGAAAGCGAAGCGCCCCTACTGCATAGGCAACCACAAGGCCCAGGGTCCCCAGGAGCCACCCCAGCAGACTGAACCATCCGACCTGAGCATCCGTCGCTGGTGCTAAGGTCAGAAAGGTCCACACATTCCAGCCCCACGTGGACTCCAGTTTGGGACCCCACCACCAGGTCCCCCATCCTCGGACCCAGCCTCGCCAGCCCGTATAGGCGAGCATCCAAGCCATCAAGAGAATGCCGGGGAGGACAGCCAAAGCGAAACGGTAGGATCCGCGTAGGCGCAAGATTCGCCCCGCCAGGGCCGGCCACCAGAAGAGGGCGTGGAGGTCCACGGCCAGGGCCGTCCAGTTGAGGTAGAAGCCAGTCATCCACCGTCGGTGGAGCCACACGTAAAAACCCAAAGCCAGCAAGGACTGGCTCAACAGGACGTCCCATCGACGGGCGATGACCCCGTAGAGAGCCAGGGGATTCCAGACGGCCAGCATATAGCCCCACAGGCCGCTAACCCACTCGGACGCATGAGTCCTGGCGAGGACGAGGGCCATCCATGTCCAGAGGGCGTGGAACCCAAGGGCGGCCAGGGCGGACGTCTGGTCCCGAGTCTCGATGACCCGCTCGAGAAGGGCACCCAACGGCGGACGGGCCTGCGCCGTCCAAGCCGTCGAGAGATTCGGTGGCCGGTCCGACCCCTCGGGGGCGGGTAAGCCGGAAGCGCTAAGGGTCCATCCGTATATGAAGGCCTGCCAGGCTACGGTGACCACGAATAGGGCCCGGATGAGCTGAGCTTGCCAAAGGATGGCGAGCATAAAGGCCCCTCCCGTAAAGACTTTGTATTGCACCGTTTGGGTTGGATTGAGAGGCATGGGCGGGGCCGACCCTAAGGGGAGGACACCGACGCAGGATCCAAAATGCAGGATAGGGGTGGCCAGCCAAAGCCGTACCCAACGGAAAAGACCTCATCTTGCATCCTGCACCCTGGAGACTAATCCCGCCATCGGAAGGCGGACGTCCGATGACCGGACATCGGTCGGGGGCGGATGGCCTTATAGGCGAAGAACACGGCGAGGACCAACGTGGTCGTGGCCAGGGCGATGGCCAGGTAGAGTCCTCCGACGCCGTGCCGAAGTATGTAGTACATAGTGCCCAGGGTGAGGCCGAGCCAGACCAGGGCCCCCGTGCCATAAATCCAACGGGCCCATGTATACGACCGGGCGACGGCGTCCCGCTCGGCCCACTGGCGAAGGAGGAGCATGTGATCGATGGCCTTCAAGTCTGGGGGCCGAAACTGCTGGAGGAGTTCCTCCGAAAAAGTTGCACCGCAGTACAGACACTTCGTAAAATTCACACTCACGATGGCCCGATGGCAAGCCGGGCACTTGAGCACGGCGGGACCCTCATGAAACCGTCGGTAGGATACCCGAATTCGGCTTCTCCCGCAAGCGTTGCCTCTTGGTGGAATACCCCGAACGCCTTGAGCCTCTTGCGGATTCTGCTGACCCCGATCCTGGTCGTCATCCTCCTAACGGCCTTGCGGGGCCTGGAATTTTGGGCCCTGGGCATCTTCTGGGTAGCCTCCCTGACCGACTGGCTGGACGGATACCTGGCCCGTCAACGGGCCCAGCAGACCCGCGTCGGCGCCCTCCTGGACCCCCTGGCTGACAAACTGTTAGTCTGTTCCGTCTTTATCGCTTTCGTGGAGCTTCGGCTCGTCCCGGCCTGGATGGTCACGATTGTCGTAAGCCGGGAACTCTTCGTCACAGGCTTACGGGGCATGGCTTCCGAGGACCGGACCGTCCTGTCGGCCCGATGGCTCGGGAAGTTAAAGTTTGTCCTTCAAGTCGTCACGATCTCCCTGGTCATCCTGGCCCATCGGTATCGGGGCTTCTGGGGACAAGTCGCTGATGCCTCCCTATGGGTCATGCTGGGAGTTACCCTCCTATCGATGGCCGACTACGTGAAGGTCTTCATCCAGGGGCGGGGGACCCAGCGGCCGGACGAGGCCCTTCGTGACGATGCGACGCCCTCATAGCACAGCCCCCACAGGTGAACCATGAGCTGTGAGCCGGGGTGTTCACCGCTTCAGGCGCTGTTGGACGACCGACCGAATTTCCTCGTACTTGGGAAATCGGCCCGCTTCTTTCTTGGAGAAAACCATCTCCCCGTCGATGTAGACCTCGAAGCGGCCCCCGGCGGCCGGTACGAGGGTCACCTCCTCGAGGGCCTGCTTATACTCAGTGATGAGCTGTTCCGTCAACCTGACGGCTTGGGGTTCGTAGTTTCACACGGCGCAGTATACGATCTGAACTTTCATAGGACACGCCTCCTATTGAGGGCGGCAGGAGGTAAGGGGACGGTAGGATGGCCTGACTAAGGTAGATGGGCACATAAAGCTCCTCCCTCCTGCATCCCATCGACCCTGCTTTAGCCGGTGGGGCTTGGAGATCTTTGAGGACCCTCTCGAAGGTCGCAACTTGGGGTAGAATAGGGAAAAAGCACCCCTTCGGATATCCTGTCTGCCCAATATGCAAAACTGCTGCCCTGCCCGTAAAGAAGCTAAGTTAGGAACCCCGGGATGCGAGAGGGGGGCTGAGCCGCCCCCCTGCCGGGTTAGAATTCCATGTCTTCCATGCCCGCTGGCGTCCGTTTCTTCTTTTTCTTCTTCTCGGGGAGCTCGACCAGCACGGCTTCTGTCGTGACCAGCAAGCTGGCGACTGAGGCGGCATTCTGGAGGGCCACCCGTGTCACCTTCATCGGGTCTACGACGCCGGCCTTCATGAGGTCCTCAAAGGTGAGCGTCCGGGCGTTCAGGCCGTAAGCGACTTGTCTTTTCTCGAGGATCCGCTCGACGACCGTCGTCGGGTCCATTCCGGTGTTGGCCGCAATCTGACGGACCGGCTCCTCGAGGGCCCGCCGTATGATCTCGACGCCGACCCGCTCGTCCCCGTCGATTTTCAAGTCGTCCAAGACCCGCCGGGCTCGCAGGAGGGCGACGCCGCCGCCGGGCAGGATGCCCTCCTCGACAGCCGCCTTCGTGGCGTGGACGGCGTCTTCGATCCGGGCCTTCAGTTCCTTCATGGCCGACTCCGTCGGCGCCCCGACTCGGATGACGGCGACACCGCCCGAGAGCTTGGCGATCCGCTCCTGAAGCTTCTCCTTATCGTAATCCGACGTCGTCTTCTCCAGCTCAGTCTTTAACTGCTCGATCCGGCCCTGGATGGCCCGCTTGTCGCCCTGACCGCCGACGATGGTCGTCGTCTCTTTCTTGACGATGACCCGCTGGGCCCGCCCGAGGTCCCGGAGGGTGACTCGCTCGAGCTTCAGGCCCGTCTCCTCGGCGATGAACTGGCCACCCGTGAGGATAGCGATGTCCTGACACATCGCCTTCCGGCGTTCGCCGTACCCAGGTGCCTTAACAGCACAGACCTTCAAGACGCCCCGGAGTTTGTTGACGACCAGCGTCGCCAGGGCCTCGCCCTCGACGTCTTCGGCGATGACCAGCAAGGGCCGTCCGTCTTGGACGATCTGCTGGAGTAGGGGCAAGAGGTCGTTGACTGCCGAGATCTTCTTCTCGTAGACCAGGATGTAGGCGTCCTCCAGGACGCACTCCATCCGGTCTGGGTCGGTAATAAAGTAAGGCGATAGATAGCCCCGGTCGAATTGCATGCCCTCGACGACTTCCAGTTGGGTCGTCGCCGACTTGCCCTCCTCGACGGTGATGACACCGTCGCGCCCGACTTTCTCCATCGCCTCAGCGATGAGCTGACCGACCCGCTCGTCGTTGTTAGCGGCGATAGCAGCGACGTACTCGATGTCCTTGTTGTCGGCCACGGGGCGAGCCATCTTGCGGAGTTCCTCGACGACGGCCTCGACGGCTCGCTCGATGCCCCGCCGGACCAACATGGGATTGGCCCCGGCGGCGACATGCCGGAGGCCCTCCCGGAAGATGGCGTAAGCCAAGACCGCCGCCGTCGTCGTGCCGTCCCCGGCGATGTCATGGGTCTTCGTGGCCACCTGCTTAACCAGGGTTGCCCCCATGTTCTCGTACTTATCCTTGAGCTCGATCTCCTTGGCGACGGTCACGCCGTCCTTGGTCACCAGGGGCGAGCCGAAACTCCGGTGCAGGATGACGTTACGGCCGGTCGGCCCCAGAGTCACGCGGACGGCGTCGACCAGCTTCTGGACACCCCGGAGCAAGGCTTGCCGGGCTTCATCGTGGTAACGAAGGTCCTTGGCCGGCATCGCGCACCTCCTCAACTAATCCGGGATTTCAGGAACCCTTGGCCTTCGAGGCTGACGGCGAACTCGAAGGCCCGTCTATTGTTCTTCCAGAACGGCATAGATGTCGTCTTCCCGCAAAATCAGGTACTCCTTGTCGTCCATCTTAAACTCGGTGCCCGCGTATTTGCCGAAGATCACCAGATTCCCGGGCTTCACAGTCATTTCCCGCCGAGTCCCTTCCTCCGTCAGGCGGCCCGGACCGACGGCGACGACTCGGCCCTGCTGGGGCTTCTCCTTGGCCGTGTCCGGGATAATAATACCGCCCACGGTCTCCTCCTGCTTTTCCAGACGTTCGACGATCACGCGGTCATGCAAGGGTTTCACCTTCATGGCCTACCTCCCACTGAAAAGATGGACGGTCGAACAATAGGGCAATAAGGCCATAACCGTAAGGCAAAATTCGTGACGGTGGGACAGCCTTGAGACAACACCAGGGAGTCGAACCCGTTACGCCGTCCCATTCCCGATCCCCATCCATGACTCTGGCCTTACGACCTTATCGTCTATCCCTATACTCCCCCGCCGTCCCCTTCTGGCCGACCCGGACCCGTGCTGGACGTAAGAGTTGGCCTCCCAGTCGATAGCCTGGCTGGACGACCTCCAAGATCCGATGGTCCAGTTCGTCCCGGTCGACCTCGACGACCTCGACGACTTCTGCCGAACTGGGGTCAAACGCCTCGCCGACTGGCTCGATCTTCTCGACACCCTCTCCGGCCAGGAAGCGTTCCATCTGGTCGTAAATCATCCGCAGACCGGCCAGGATTGGCT
>JANXAA010000169.1 GCA_025061865.1 Acidobacteriota bacterium
GACCTCCAAAAATCTTGTCTCCACTGAAACACACGAGGTCACAGCCGGCCCGGACGGTCGCCTGGACGGTCGGCTCGTCCGGGAGCCGGCGTCGGAGGGCCGGGATGTCCATCATGCCGGACCCTAGGTCCTCCCACAGGAAAAGGCCCCGTTGCCGGGTCCACCGGACGAGGTCAGCCAGTTCGGGCCGTTCCGTGAATCCGACGATGCGGTAGTTGCTGGGATGCGTCCGGAGGACGGCTACGGTCCGGTCGGTGGCCGCTTGGATGTAATCGGTCAGGCGGGTCCGGTTGGTCGTCCCGACCTCGACGAGGACAGCCCCGCTCTGGGCGAAGACCTCGGGGAGTCGGAACCTCCCGCCGATCTCGATGAGTTCCCCACGGCTGACGAGGACCTCCCGGCCCCGGGCCAGGGCCGTCAGGATGAGCAGGACGGCCGCCGCGTTGTTGTTGACGATGACGGCGTCCTCGACGTCGAGGAGCCACCGGAGCTTTTCGGCCAGGGGCCGCTCCCGATGGCCCCGATGGCCCGTCGCCAGGTCGTACTCGAGGTTGAGGTAGCCGGTCAGGATCGCCTGCAACCGCCGGATGACCTCAGGCGGGAGGGGCGCCCGGCCGAGGTTCGTGTGCAGGACGATGCCCGTGGTGTTGATGACGGGCCGGTACGCTGGACCCAGACGCTGACGGACGAAGTCGGGGAACTGCTCGACCAAGACGGCCCGGTCGACGGACGCCGAGGCTTGGGCGGCTCGGGCCCGCCAGGCCTCGACGAACCGGCGGGCCAGGCGCTTGACGACCTCCGGCCGCACGTCCTTTAGGTCGGCCTGGCGGTGACAGCTCTGGATGAGTTCATGGATGGCCGGCAGCGACGTAGATGCGCGAACTTCCTCGCTCATCGTCCGATGTCCGTGGCTTTCAGCCTAACGCTTCGGGCAGGCCCCTGACAAGTAGGCCGGTCGGCCGGTAGGGGGTAAGGAGACCGCCGTGAATGCCCGAGGCCTAAAAGCGAGCGGGGCCCACAGGTGGGCGACGGGTGAGGCGATAGGGTGCCCGTCGAATACTAACCGCTATAGGGGTCTCTCTGTAGTCTGGGAGCAGCGTCCCGGATCGAGGACGTCACGGGCACCAGTAGCATCTGGTCCTGGGGAATCCAATCCTCTCGGCGACCCCTGTGAAACTGGCCCCCTTATCTCCCTACCCCCTACCTGCCCATCTGCCGCCTCTGAAGCCTCCAGGATGGGGCACCGGCAGACGGTGCCTGCGCCCCGCGACGGGGACTTCAGGGGTTAAGTCTCGGGGGCCATGTATCGGGCCCGGTCATCCGGCGAGGGTCCCCGCGAATACCTCAGCCTGCTCGTCAGAGCAGAGTCGATGGGACGGGGGTGCCAGATGGGGGACCGGTGACTGGCGCCCCGCCCCGGTGACAGTCGCATGCCGGTCCCCGTCAGGCCGTCATGGTGGTATCTCTTGACATCCGATATCGCCTATCCTGTATCCTGCATTCGTCTCGTGCTTGGCCCTCAGATCACGTCGGTGGCGGGCTATGGTGCGGGTCGCTTTTCAGGGCGAGCGAGGCGCTTTCGGAGAAGAAGCCGTCGTCCGGTACTTCGGTGAGGCTGTCGAGCCGGTCCCCTGCGAGGTGTTTGCTCAGGTCTTCCAGCTCGTCGCCCGTGGGCAGGTCGACTACGGGATGGTCCCCGTCGAGAACTCCATCGCCGGGGGGATCAATGAGGTCTATGACTTGCTTCGGCAGTACGACCTGTTCGTGCGGGGCGAGCAGGTCGTGGCCGTCGAGCTGTGTCTGCTGGCCTTGCCGGGCCAGACCTTGGCCGACATCCGGCGGGTCTATTCGCACCCGAAGGCGCTCGAGCAGTGTGAGGGCTTTCTGCGGGAACTCGCCGTAGAGGTCATCGCTCAGTACGACACGGCCGGGAGCGCCCGCATGATCCGAGAACAGGGCCTGGCGGGGGTCGCCGCCGTGGCTAGTCGGCGGGCAGCCGACCTTTACGGCCTGACCGTCCTGGCCGAGGGAATCCAGGACATACCCGAGAACTATACGCGCTTTATCATCCTCGGGCGGGACCCGGCGCCTCGGCCGTCGGGGCCTACCAAGACGATGCTCGTGATGGCCGTCGCCCACGTCCCAGGCTCTTTGTACCGGGCCCTCGGGTGCCTGGCCCGACGGCACGTCAACCTCTTGAAGCTGGAGTCTCGGCCGGCCCGGAACCGGCCCTGGGAATACGTGTTTTACGTGGACTTCGAGGGTCATCGGGACGACCCGCCGGTCGCCGAAGCCTTAGCCGAGCTCGCCCAGCACACGCAGTGGATGAAGGTCCTGGGGTCGTTTCTCCGAGGGGCCTGAGGGGTCGTGAGACGCGCCGGAGTCGGGTCGATTCAGTTGACGAGAAAAGGGCAGAGGCGTATACTGCCTGTAGGGGGCGGGGGTGGGTGTTCGGTCCCTTCTAACACGTACCCGACCCAGGCGCCGACGCGGGGATCCCGTTCCTGGGATGGGAAAAGGGAGTCGCCCGACCGGCGTAGCTCCAGATTTCTTCTCGCCCCGGGAGTTCCCCAAAGGCTGGACATCGGGCGATTGTGTCGCCGCATGGGTTTGTCGGAGAGGGAGGACCTCGGGGCTGGAACACCTGATCCCCCTGAAGGGCATCGGCCTCGCTCTGAAACGGGGTATCGGTCTCGTAGGCTCTTGACAGGACGCCGCTGGAGGTCTAAATTCCTGGACACGCGAACCGCAGTAGTAGGGGCGATTGCGCATGCCGACGATCAATCAGTTGGTTCGGATGGGTCGAGAGAGGGTCCGGCGCAAATCCAAAAGTCCGGCTTTACAGGGGAATCCCTTTAAGGCGGGTGTGTGTACGCGCGTGTTCGTGACGACGCCTAAGAAGCCGAATTCGGCTCTCCGGAAAGTCGCCCGTGTCAAGTTGACGAACGGGATGGAAGTGACCGCCTATATCCCGGGCATTGGCCACAACTTGCAGGAGCACTCGAAGGTTTTAGTCCGGGGTGGGCGTGTGAAGGACCTGCCGGGTGTCCGCTATCATATCGTCCGCGGCACCCTGGACGCCGCCGGCGTAGAAGCGCGTCGTCGGTCCCGCTCTAAATATGGGACCAAGCGCCCGAAGAAGTAGTCCCTTTCTGAACGGGGGCCCATTCCAAGCACTTCGGTCTTGAAGCGGCTTTCTCCCAGACGGTCCTTTGGGGCGGTGGGGATTCGCATTCTTTAGCGGCGTGGTTTAAGCCGTAAAAATCTCGGTCGATGCGATCCTTCTGACCCTTTGGGAAGGGGCGATCCGACGCCATGCTCAAGGGGCCCACCCCACGGTTCCGACGCCTCTCCCACGGGTGGCGCCCTGAGGCAGACTGCCCACGAGCTGGGTACCCTTAGCTTCTATCGCCTTACTGCCCGACTGGCCTGTTCTGAGGAAGGAGACGGTCATGCCGCGCAAGGGTCCGGTCGAACGACGGGAAGTTTTACCTGACCCGGTCTATCACAGCACGTTGGTCATGAAGTTCATTAACCATATCATGCGTAAGGGGAAGAAGTCGAAAGCCGAGCGAATCTTCTACGAAGCTCTGGATTTGATCCGCCAGCGGGCGAAGGAAGAACCCCTAAAGGTCTTCCTGCAGGCCATCGACAACTGTCGACCCCAGATGGAGGTCCGTTCCCGCCGGATCGGAGGGGCCACGTATCAAATTCCCGTCGAGGTCCCTGAGTATCGCTCCGTCTCGTTGAGCATGCGCTGGATCCTGGAGGCGGCCCGCCAGCGGAACGAGAAGTCGATGCAGGAGCGCCTGGCGGCAGAACTTCTAGAAGCGGCTCAGGGCCGGGGGGCGGCGGTCCGTAAGCGGGATGAAGTCCATCGGATGGCCGAGGCCAACCGGGCCTTCGCCCACTTCCGATGGTGAGGTCATGAGGGAAGCTCACGATGCCGAGGACGATTCCCTTAGAGCGTCTCCGGAACATCGGGATTATGGCCCACATCGACGCCGGTAAGACGACGACGACGGAGCGGATCCTCTATTACACGGGGATCACTCACCGGATCGGGGAAGTCGATGAGGGCACGGCCACGATGGATTGGATGCCCCAAGAGAAGGAGCGGGGCATCACCATCACGGCCGCTGCGACGACCTGTTTCTGGCGGGACCACCGCATCAACATCATCGATACGCCGGGGCACGTCGACTTCACCATCGAGGTCGAGCGGTCCCTGCGGGTCTTGGACGGAGCCATCATCGTCATCAGCGCCGTCGAGGGCGTCCAGCCTCAGACGGAGACCGTCTGGCGGCAGGCCGACAAGTATCGCGTGCCTCGGATCGTCTTCATCAACAAGATGGACCGTATCGGGGCCGACTTCGAGCGGGCTGTCCAGATGATGGTCGACCGCCTGCGGGTCGTCCCGGTGCCCGTCCAGTACCCGCTGGGGGCCGAGGACCGCTTCCAAGGCGTCATCGACCTCATCGAGCAGAAGGCTTACGTATACCGGGACGAAACCCTGGGGGCCGAGTATGACGTCTTGGACATCCCCCCGGCGTATCGGGCTCAGGTCCAGCACGGGCGAGACGTCCTATTTGAAAAGTTGGCCGAGTTGGACGACCACATCATGGAAAGGTACCTGGCTGGGGAGTGGCCGACGCCCGACGAAATCCGACGGAGCCTGCGGAACCTGACCCTGCAACTGAAGGTCGTGCCCGTCCTCTGCGGGTCAGCCTTCAAAAATAAAGGCGTCCAGCCCCTCTTAGATGCCGTCGTTTACTACCTACCTTCTCCGCTGGACCTGCCACCTGTCAAGGGCTGGCATCCCGAGACCCGTCAAGAGGTTTATCGCAAGCTCGACGACGGAGAGCCTTTCTGTGGCCTGGTCTTTAAGCTCATGACGGACCCTTACATCGGCCATCTGTCTTACATCCGGGTCTATTCGGGTCAACTCCGGAACGGCGATACCCTCCTGAACGCGACTCGCGGCAAGATGGAGCGAATCGGACGCCTCGTCCGGATGCACGCCAACAAACGGGAAGAGATCAGCGAGGCCTACGCCGGCGACATCTGCGCCGCTGTCGGACTCAAGACGGTGACGACGGGCGATACCCTCTGCGACCCCCGCCACCCGATTCTCCTGGAGGCTATCGAGTTTCCTGAGCCCGTCTTGGTCGCTGCCATCGAGCCGAAAACGCGGGAAGACCAAGAGAAGCTGGGACCGGCTCTTCAGAAACTCCTGGTCGAGGACCCCAGCCTCGGGCTTCGAGTCAACCCCGAGACGGGTCAGACGCTCCTGGCCGGGATGGGCGAGCTTCACTTGGAGATCATCACCGACCGGCTGTACCGGGAGTTTGGGGTTCAAGTTCACCTGGGTCGGCCGATGGTCGCTTACAAGGAGACCATCACGCGGTCCGCCGAGGCCGAGGGCAAGTATATCAAGCAGACCGGCGGTCGGGGTCAGTACGGCCACTGCTTCCTCCGGGTCGAACCCTTGCCGCCGGGGGGCGGCTTCGTCTTCGTCGATGAGATCCGGGGCGGGGTCATCCCCAAGGAATTCATCCCAGCTGTCCGGGCCGGGGTCG
>JANXAA010000016.1 GCA_025061865.1 Acidobacteriota bacterium
GTGTCTCACCGGTCCGGTGAGACGGAAGACGCCGGGATCGCCGACCTGGCTGTCGGGGTGGGGAGCGGCCAAATTAAGACAGGTGCCCCCAGCCGGACGGACCGCACGGCCAAGTATAATCAGCTCTTACGGATCGAGGAGTCCTTGGGTCTCTGGGGGATTTTCCCGGGGCGGGTCGCCTTAGAACGGGGATATGAGCTTTCGTGAGGCCTTCCAAAAGCTCCTGCAGGCCTTTATCGACCAGTGCGAGCAGATCTGGGGGGACCGTCTCGTAGCCGTCGTCCTGTACGGTCCCTATGCCCATCGCCTCGTCCACACCCAGCGGGACGTGGACCTGCTGGTCGTCGCCGAGGGCCTACCGACTTCGCCGTGGGAACGGTACGACACCATCATGGACCTGATGGAACGGCTGGAGCCGGCTCTCCAAACCGTATACGAGACGGTCGGCTTTTATCTCTACGTATCGCCCGTATTGAAGACGCCGTCGGAGTTAGAGGGGTTGGACACGCCCTACATCCGTCGGGTCCGCCAGGGGCAAGTCCTATACGACCGGGGAGAGTGGTTTCAACGCCACTTCCCGCTTCTCCAGGAACGCGAGGCTTGAATGCTCGTCGGCGTGGCTCTGCTGGTCGGTGTTTTAGCCCTGGTCCTCGTCGCAAGCCTCTTCTGGTACGTCTGGCGGCTCCACGACTCCAGCCGCCGGGGGGTCGAGTTGATCGAGCGCCTCCAGGATGGCCTGCAAAACGTCCTCCACGGCCATCAGAGCCTGACCCAGAGCCTACTCCACTACCAGACCCACCACCAGGATCTAGTCGCCCGCCTGCACCAGGAGCTCGGTCAGGTCGCGGGTCAGCTCCAGCGACTAGACCACCTGGACCGCCAGATGCAGACCCTCCAGCAAGTCCTCCAGAATCCCCGACGGGGTCGTCTCGTCGGGGAGGTTAGCCTGGAGGCCATCTTACGGGATGCCCTGCCCCAGCCCTACTTTCAGCTCCAGTATAACTTCCGCGGCGGGACTCGCGTGGACGCCGTCGTCCGGATCGGCGACAAGCTGCTCCCGATCGACGCCAAGTTCCCCTTAGAGAGCTTCCAGCGGCTCCTCCAGGCCGGCAGCGACGCCGAACGCCAGCGGTACGCCCGGGAGTTCCGCCAGGCCGTCCTCCGTCATGCCGAGTCGATCCAGCAGAAATACATCCTGCCCGACGAGGGGACTCTGGATTTTGCCCTGATGTTCGTCCCCTCGGAGTCCCTATACTACGAGATCATCGCCGGCTCGGACAGTGGAGAACTCCTGCAAGCGATCCAGCAAAAGCGGGTCTTCCCGGTCAGTCCGAACACGTTGATGGGGTATATCCACATCGTGGTCCAGGGGATCCGAGGCCTAAGCCTCGAACGCCGGGCCCGCCAGATGATCGGGTTGCTGCAGACGCTGGAGCAGAGCCTCCGGGAGGTCACCCAGGAGTACGAGACCCTAAGCCGACATCTCCGGGACGCCTTCCACAAGAGCCGCGACGTGGCCGACCGCTTGGAAAACCTGACGGCCTGTCTAGACCGACTCCGCCGACTTCATGCGGAGACCGACGAGGACGGCGAAAATCGGTAAGGAGTCCGGCGTCGGGACAGGAGGCCTGCCCGATCCCTGCCCCCCGGAGCCCCGGCTCCTTTTACTGATCGCGGTACGTGGCCGGCAGGATGGACTGGAACTTATTCTGGACGTCCTGGAAAAGGTATTGCTGGCGGCGGTAGAGCGTGTTGATGTCACCCTGAATCTGAAGGATAGCCGTATCGTAGCTGTCGAGTCTCTCGTCGATTCGATTCAGAAACGCTTGATACTGCTGGTTGAAGTGCCTCTCCAGGCCTTGGACAGCCGCCTGAATGGCCGCCGTGCAGGCCATCTGATAGCGAGGCGCATGATCCTGCAGAGCGGCCTGCACGACCGCTTGCAGTTGGCGCTGGTGCTGGCGGTGCTCGGTCCACTGACCGATCAGGCCCCCGACCAAGAGAGCCAGGACCAGGGCCAAGCCGACCCGAACCCATGCGGTCCACCGATGGACGTCCCGACTCGGCGCCGGGAAGTACACCAGGCGGGGCGGATTCGTCCACGGGAGCTTCTGCAAGACGCCTAAGCACTGATTCATCTCATCGAAAAGGCGCGCACACTCAGGACATTGGCTCATGTGGTCCCACACCGGTGATGCGGCATGCCCTTGACCCCAGAGGGCATCGACGACCTCGGCCGGATGGGCGTCTAACCATGAGCAAGCCATTCGGAGTCCTCCGTCGATCTTTTCCAACCCTCCTGAAGGAGGGGCCAGAGAAGTTCCCGGAGACGCTTCACGGCGTAATACAGACGGGACTTCACCGTGCCCTCGGGAATCCCCATGATGCGAGCCACCTCCTCCACGCTCAGTTCGTGCATGACCCGCAGTTCTACGACCAGTCGCTGGTCTTCCGGGAGCCCTTGCAGGGCCTGCCGAATCCGGTCGGCCAATTGAGCTTGGTGGGCGACCGTTTCGGCATCCGGGGCCGCGGCCTCGTCGAGGCCCACCCCCTCAAAGTCGGGGACCCGGGCCCGGAGCTTCCGCTGGCGCTGACGCCGCCGCAAGTGGTTGTGACAACAGTTGAGGGCGATCCGATACAGCCAAGTCGAGAATCGGGCATCACCCCGGAATTCATGGATATGCATGTAGGCCTTGATGAAAACCTCCTGACAGATCTCGGCCGCGTCTTCCTCGGACCCCAGGACCCGCAGGGCCATGTTGTAAATCGGTTTCTCCCACTTCCAGACCAATAGGTTGAAGGCATAGCGGTCGCCTGCCCGGATCCGCTCGACCAACGCCGTATCATCCATACCGTCCCTCCACCTTGGATTATACACCTTCAACCCCGCCGGGGAAACCCTCTTGAGCCAATAAGCAGGTCGGCAGATAGCGAGATACGGGGATAGGGAAGAACGGCTAGGAACGCCGAGGATTATCCCGGCGTCCAGGAGCCATGAGCTATGACTTATCCGCCAAAGCAGTCCGGGAGCTGGCACCCTATTTCCTCAGCTACTTGTCGACTGACCCGTCAACCTGACCATCTGCCTATCCGGCCCAAGATGGCTGGTGTCGGCCGAGTCCCTCCGGGTAAGTATCTGTAGTTATCACCCCCGTTGCGACCCTCGAGTAGGGGTCCCCCGACCCCCCGCTCATTAGGGCGGCGTCCTTCAAAGTCCATGGGTACAGCATGAAGGTAGGAAATCGACCCCCGCCCATAGTCTGGAGGCGGCCCCGAGTCTCCCCCGCATCCCAGAGATCCCGCTCGGGCAAGCAGGGTCGGGAGGTTCTCAAGGACTCTATCGAAGGTCGAAATTGGATTGTCTGTAACTATAGACTCCTGGGTCCCATCAGAGGTTCGGCTGGGCGGATCCCCAGCAAGACTCGGTAGGGCTTTGTCAGCTTGGATCTTCGGCGTGGGCCTCTCCCCTGGAGAAGAGACTGGGTGAGGGGAACCGATTGGGGTTTGTGTCCCCTGACCCCGACACTCCCTCCGTGGGCCGCAAGCATCCGGCAGGCCCGCCGCCGAGGACCGAGGCCGCCCGCCCGCGCCGGTCTTTGATTCCCCGCCCGCAGGTCGGAAGACTTACAGACCCCCAGGCCCGAGGCCTGTGCCCCCCTCCAAATCCAGCCGGTCGACGGCATGGGGGACGAGGCCGGCAGAAGGGAACCTATCTGTGGACCTACTTAAGTTTCGGTGGCTGGAGTTTTGGGGATGGGAGATCGATCACCAGGCGTCTAAATTTGATAAGGCCGGCCAGCTCACGGGTCTGCTGGGGGTGGGTAAAAATACCCGGCGAACCAGGAAGCTTCCTCGCTGAGAATGAAGGAAGGAGCGCCTCTCATCCACGAAGAAGTCCTATCCTTAATTCAACTTATGTTTAATAATTAAATTATTTTTAATAAGTTGAATTGAGGGGGTGGGTGCCGGGGCGGACCTGACACCCGTGCCCGAGACCCTACATCGAAAATCCAATGTCGAAAGCGATACCCGGTTCAGGCGAGACATCGCCCGTCGGGGCGGTGTCCCGATGCAGGAAGCCGGGCGGCACCCCGGACGTCAAATCCTACGGCATAGGAATTGTAAGCCTGTTGAATTCCTGTTGAACTTCAGGGGCGTGTCCTTTCTGGGGATGCAGAGAAGATAAGTAATTTATAACACGATTTGTTCAAAGAGAGGAAAAGATGCGATGGATAGCGGATACGTTCATCAAGGGGAGTGAGGTACTGACGGTGTCCCTGCTGGTGGCGGGCCCGTCCCTGGTGGCAGGACAGGCCCCGGAAAAATCTGTTCAAGCGTGTATCGCATGTCATGAAGACTTGGTGAAACATTTCGACGGAATCCTCACTCGGTCCTGGACACGCGAGGATGGGCTCAGAGGGCCTGGGCTTTGTACAGTTGCGAGGCATGTCATGGAGATGCGGCTCGACACTTAGCGGAGGAGGGCGGACGGGGAAACATCTTGGCCTTCGCCCCCAAGGAGGCTTTGGGGGCCAAGAGCCAGCAGTGTCTGACCTGCCATGCGAACCGTCACTCTCGGTTTAGGGCGTCTCCCCATGCGAAGGCTCGGCTGGACTGTACAGCTTGTCACAGTGTGCCCTCGGCCAAGAAGCCAGAAGGCCTCCTCTCTGTCGCCTCGACATCGACCGGCCTCTGCAGATGGCCTGTCTACGCTGTCATACGGACAAGCAGGGACCTTTCGTGTTTGAACACGGCAGTAGCTTGGTCGAGGGCTGTACGACCTGCCACGACCCCCACGGGTCGCCCAACCGCCGCCAGTTGATTTTCCAGAGTACGGCCGATCTCTGCCACAGTTGCCATGCGACCGTCCCGGGTTTCCATATACGGTTCCGACCAGACACCCAGTGCACGAATTGCCATTCGGCCATCCACGCTTCGAACCTGTCACCTTACTTTTTGAAATAGCGGAGGCTACGTATGCGCGCCCTTGGGATCGTGTTATGGGTGGGACTGATGGTCGCCCCAGCGTGGGGCCAGGAAGAAGCCCCGGGCGTATTTACAGGCGGCTTCCTTTCAGGCTTCCACTTCGTCAGCGTCGACGGGGCTCAAACCAAGTCCGACCAACATCTGCACCTGCGTCGGGGACCTCGTCTGGGGAATCTGGAAGTCACCCTGGAACCCTCGGGGAACTTCCGACAATTTCTGGATTCGGATGAGTCTCGAGATCCGCTTTCTTGGAGGTGACCCTTACGAGACCCTGCATCTGACCTGGACGAAGTTCGGCGCTTATCGTCTGTCCTACGATCGGCGGAGGTCGGCGTATTTCTATCAGAATATCCTTTTACTACGAGAATCGGCTACCTTCTTGACCTCCAACGCCGGGGACCTGCACCGGGCCGATTACGAGTGGGTCCAAGACACGGCGGCCCTTCAAGTCTGGATGAGCTCGGCCGTTGGGCTGAACCTTCAGTTTGACCGTTTTGTCTTGCGGGGGACAGCTCGACGACGATCGACGTCAGTCGGGACGAATTCAAGTTCGAGCAGCCCTAGCGCCAGACGAAGAACGAGTACCTCTTGAGCGTGGATATCGATCTTAAGAAATTTACACTCACGATCGAAGAACGTATTCAGGATTACGATAACGATTTTCTGTTTTTCCTACCGGGCTTCTCGACGGGTGAGGACGCCCAGAACGTTCGGTACCCGACCCAGTTAGACTTTTACCGGCTGGACATGCCTTACAGCTTCAAGAGTTACACCCATGGGGCCCGAGCTGTGTTTCGTCCCGCGGGCCGGTGGACCCTGCGGGCGGCCGCTTCGTGGACGGACCTGAGCATGGAACTGGACTATACCGAGACTGGCCAGGGGATCAACTTCAACAGGTTACCCTTGCAGGTGAATCTCTCGGGGAACGGCTCAGTCGATCGCACCTTGCAGGACTATGAGTTGGACGCTTCCGATCAGATGACGTCACGGCTCGAAGGGTTCGGCACCCTACGGCATACGGTCTTTGATCAAGACGGCACCATGAACATCACGGGCGCGGTGCCTATCGGGGGTGAGTGGCGATTCCGGATCACGGACCTGGAGGGCGGCCTGCGGATAGAGCCCAGCGACCGCGTTGCCCTGACGGTCGGCGCCCGGCATGAGTTCCGGGATGTCACGGAAGGCGCCGGCGTCCGGCCGAAACGACTCGGGAATATCTCACGACGCGTCGGACGGGTCTGGTCGGCACCTTGGACCTTCGTCCCTTCCGGGACCTCCGATGGACGGCTGACTATCAATTCGGAACGCTGACCAACCCCTTTGTACCGACGGCCCCGACGGACCTCCATCGTCTGCGGGTTCTGATACGGCCATTACGGGGATTCCCGTTACGGCGTTGGGGTGCCTGCAATGTCATCCGGGCACGAAGGCGGACGGAACGCCTATCGACCCGCGCACGTACCAGCCGGACTGTAGCGATTGTTACGTGCGGTATGGGGACACTCCGATTGATGCCATTTGCCTAAGGGGCCATCGTCGTCAGGCCTCCGAAATTACTTTCGGCTACCCCGACGTCCATCGTCAGATGGGCTTCGCTTGTGTTCACTGCCCTACCAGCCGGGAAGTGCATGGAGACGGACGTGTATACAGCTCTTGGTTGGAACCCGATGCGATGGACATCTCCTGTGAGCAGTGTCATCGGTCCGTCAAGCCGATTCCCGTCCATAAGACCCGCGTCCAGACCGTCGACTGCGAAGCCTGCCATACCCGTACGGTCCTCTCCTGTTACAACTGTCACTGAAAGCGAGGTCTTAGCCGAGATTAAGCGCCCCTATGGGGTATTGCGAGACTTCGTATTGCTCCTCCGACGGGCCGGTCAGGGAAAGGTTTACACGGGCACTCTGATGACCTTGAGCTATGGCGGGAATACGTTTTTGGCGATTGCTCCCTACCGTGCGCATACGATCGTCAAGAAGGCCCAGGAGTGTAGTGACTGCCACGGGAACCCCGCCGTGACCGAATACGCCCAAACGGGTCGCACCACGCTCACGTTGGGACCCGGAGCGGCGCCGATTGATCGGACCCTTAGGCGTCATTCCCATCCCTCCGGACTGGCGGCAAGCTCTGCAAGTGGACCATACCTGGGCGACCCCCGTTCCCCATGGACGGACCCGGACCCGTGGGTCCACCTGAAGAGGGGCGCCGACTTGATGCAGATGCTTTTCACCGAATCCCTAACGGCCGACCAGATAGCGAAATTGCGTCAGCCCCAGTAGGTAAACTCGACGCAACGCGAAGGTGATCCCTGCCAGAGGGCCAAGGCTTGTTTGTGAGGCAGAGATCCTCTATCCTCTCGGGTGGTTTGATCTCCTGTGGGTTTCAAGCTTGACTCCTGTAGGGGTGGAGGTGCTGGGTCAAAGAGTGGGAACGGAGAGGCATGGGATGCCGATGTGGGTCTTCTTTTTTGATCATGACCACTTCTCCCTGGACCGGCGGGAGGCGGCGGCCCGCTTCTTTCATGCGCTTCAACAGGAGTGGCTTCAGGCGCTGTCTTCCTCGACTCGACCCCAAGAGTGGTTCCTACTCGAAACTTGTTACCGGGCCGAGCTCTATGGCATCAGCTCCGCGACCATGTGGAACGACATCCGTCGGCGGCTGGAGGAGGCCCTTGGGTGGCCCGTCTTGTGTCTGCGCTCCCCGGAGGAAGTCTTCGAACGTCTGGCGTTGATCGCCGCCGGTGCCCTGTCGCCGACGGTCGGTGAACCCCAGGTCGCCCATCAAGTCAAGGAGGCCTATCGTCAGGCGCAGGAGTATCGGAGCGTCGGGCGGGTCCTGTCTCGGATGGTCGAACAGACCCTCCATTGTGCCCATCGGATCCGGCAAGAGACCCGGATCCAAGACGGCCACGTGTCGGTCCCGGCCGTCGTCGCTGAGGTCGTCATCGGTCAAATGCCGCCGGCGATGCAACCCCGGGTCTTCATCCTCGGGACGGGGGAGATGGCCCAATTGACCCTGAAGTACCTGGTCGATGCGGGCTACAACCGCCTGGTCCTGGGGAGTCGGGACGCGGAACGGGCGGCCCAGACGGTTCGCCCGTATCCGGGCGTCGAGCCGATGGTCTGGTCGCTCGAGGTAGCTCCGAGCATTGTCGAGACCTTTGACGTTATCGTGTCGGCTTCGGCGGCCCCCCATTATCTGTGGATAGTAGACGACCTGGCCGAGTCCATCCGTCGGCGGGCCGGCCGGTCCCTCCTGTGGGTCGACTTGGCCTTTCCTCGGGACGTCGACCCGGCCCTGGGTGAACTCCCAGGCGTGCGGCTCCTGTCCGTCGACGACCTGAAGGCCTTAATTCAAGGCGAGCTAGCCCGCAAACAGCAGGCTTGCCAGCAAGCCCAGGCCTTGGCTCGGGCGGCGGCCGTACGCTTCGCCCGATGGCTTGAAAATTTGCAAGTCGAAGACCTGGCTCGGGCCATTCATCGGCAGGTCGAGGCCCACCGGCAGGCCGAGCTGGCCCGTCTCCTGCGCAAGCACGACTGGACGCCCCGGGAGCAGGCCCTCCTCGACCAGTTTAGCCATCGTCTCGTCGGTAAGCTCCTGCATCCGGTATTTGCCTACTTGAGGGGAGAGTCGGTGGCCGACTCGGAAGCCCTGACGCTGGAGGCCGAGGTCTGTCCGGCGATATCGGACCTGGCTTCCGACCCATCCGAGACCTGAGTCGAAGGGCTCCTGGATGTGGGTCGTGTCTGGTTCCAAGGCATTCGGAGGGACCACTGAGCCAACCCGTTCATAAGATAACGGGTGACCCACATCCCGATGAGGTAGCCGCCGACGATGTCGGATGGGTGATGGAACCGGCCGGTCACGCGGGCCAAACCTACGAGGACGGCCGCAAGAACGGCGCCCCAGCGGACCCATCGGACGTGGGGGTACCAGCGTCGGACCGTCTCGACGACGACGCCCATGACGGTCGCATGACCTGAGGGGAATGACTGCCAGGCCCCCACGATCGTGAAGGGATGGAATAGAAAGAACTCCCAGGGTCCGTCCATGGCATAGGGGCGAAGGCGACCGATCAGGCTCTTCAGTAGGAACGTCACCCCACCCGCAACGACCACACCGACTAAAAGGGAAAGACTCCACTGCCCGAGTCGGTCATCCCGCCGGAGCCAGGCCAGCCCAAAAGCTAGGCCGCTCACGACTAGAGGGACCTCGCCGACACCCAGCCGGGAGAGCCAATCACTCCATTCGAGCCATGCCAGCTTCGGTCGGTACGTGTAGGCCACCAGGGCATCGAGGCCCACGAGCAAGCCGGCCCCGAGGCCAAATCCTAAGAAGTACCGAACGCTTTGACGGCTTATCCGAGTACACCCGATGCGCATGTCGGGACCCAAAGCGTAAGGGGCACAAGGTCAGATTTTGCGCTCCTCCATGCCCGGGGCTTTATTCCAGTTCGGGCGGAATCGGCAGTTCGACAGGGACCCGCCGGAGCAGGGGGAAGAGGACGACTTCCCGGATCGACGTCACGTCACAAAAGAGCATCGTCAATCGGTCGATTCCCAAGCCCAGGCCGCCCGTCGGAGGCAGGCCATACATCAGGGCCAGCACGTAATCGGCGTCAATAGGGTGGGCCTCGACGTCGCCCGCCTCTCGCTGGCGTTGCTGGTCTTCGAAACGCCGCTTTTGGTCAAAGGGGTCGTTGAGTTCGCTGAAGGCGTTCCCTAACTCCAGGCCCCCGATGAATAATTCGAACCGCTCGACGAGCCGGGGGTCGTCTCGCTTCTTCCGAGCCAGGGGCGAAATATCGATAGGAAAGTCAGTGACAAAGGTCGGCTGGATCAACGTCGGCTGGACGAGCCGCTCGAATAGCTCGGTGATTAGCTTACCCCAGGGGAGACCGTCGGCCCGGGGGACGCCCAGCTCAGCGGCCCGGGCGACCAGAAAGGCCCGGTCGTAGAGCTGGTCCTCCGTAAAATTGCCGACCTCCATCAGGCCGGCTAACATCGGAAGCCGTCGCCAAGGCGGCGTCAGGTCAATCGTCTGGTCCTGAAAAGTGATCCGGAGGGCCCCGAACAGCTCGGCTGCCAAGAAGGCGACCATCTCCTCTGTCAAGTGCATGATGTCTTCATAGTCGGCATACGCTTGATAAAGCTCCAGCATCGTGAACTCGGGGTTGTGGAGCGTCGAGACGCCCTCGTTGCGAAAGTTGCGAGCGACCTCGTAAACCCGCTCGAGGTTGCCTACGATGAGCCGCTTAAGGTAAAGCTCCGGGGCGATCCGGAGGAAGAGCTCGGCCTCCAGGACATTGTGGTACGTCTTGAAGGGCCGGGCCAGAGCGCCCCCGTAGAGAGGCTGGAGGATGGGCGTTTCGACCTCGATGAAGCCTCGGCCGTCCAAGAACTGGCGGATGAGCCGGACGATTTGGGAACGCCTGATGAAGAGGGACCGGACCCGGGGATTAGCGATCAGGTCCAGGTAGCGCCGCCGGTAGCGGACCTCGACGTCCGTCAGGCCGTGCCAGTGTTCTGGCAAGGGAAGCCAGCACTTGGCCAGGAGGGCCCACCGCTGGACGGCCAAGGTCAGCTCCCCTGTCTTGGTCCGGAACAGATGGCCCTCGACACCGACGACGTCCCCCAGGTCGAGGTTCGTGAAGGCCTCGTAAGCTTCCGGCCCTAGGGCGTCCTGACGGGCATAAAGTTGGAGGCGGGCTTGACGGCCCTGGATGTGACAGAACGTCGTCTTGCCATGCCACCGTAAGCTCTGAACCCGACCGACCAGACGGGCCCGGACGGCCTGAAGACGAGCTGCATCCTGCTCAGGACCGTAGAGTTCGACGATTTCCTCCAGTGTGTGCGTGGTCTCAAACCGGTAGGGCAGGGCCTCGACCCCCGAAGACCGAAGCTTCTCAAGGCGCGCCCACCGCTCCCGAACGTATTCGACTTCGGACATGAGAGGGCCTCAAGATTACGAGGATGTGGAGGGCAGGATACAGGATGCGCGATGCGGGAGGCAAGGCGCGGGGTGCAGAATCCTAGCCCCGCCTGTTACAGCGGTGTCGTCAGGAGACGGGATGGATAGAAGGTCCCCGGGTACCTGTATGCCCGAGATCGTTGCTTGAAAATCGTCCTTTCCAGGCCGTGGAAAGGGCCGCTCCGCCGAGTGGGCAATGAACTGGCTCACGGGACGCTCTCCCGCATTTTAGCGACGGCGACGTCGCCTCGTCGCCTCAGAGGTGGCCGCCGAGGC
This sequence comes from Acidobacteriota bacterium, assembly GCA_025061865.1. Lineage (GTDB taxonomy): Bacteria > Acidobacteriota > HRBIN11 > HRBIN11 > HRBIN11 > HRBIN11. The sequence goes on from JANXAA010000016.1 coordinate 11,230, forward strand.
CAAGCTTGACCCCTTGGGTGTACTTGAGGTGGACGATGGGCGTCCAGGGGATGGGCATCTCGACCCGTTGGTCACAAGGCCGCCCGCTCAAGGGGATCGATGGGCCAACGGCTTCGTCTTCCGGGAGCCACGTCTCGGCCTGGATGGGCTGCATGATGTGAGGCCCCCCACTTAGGAGGCCGAGTCCCCACCAGATTGGTCGGAATCTTGACATCGGGGTCTAAGGAGTATATACTGTAGAAAGCTATGGCTTAGCCATGGTCCTCAGGCTGGGCCTTCGGGTGCGAGGGAGCACCTGAATATCTCCCTGCGTGTTGAAGCCTGCTAATTTTCTCCTTCCCTCGAGGACGAGGCCCTGGCGGAGACGGTGCTTCTCGAGGCCCCCTGTTGGGGTGAAGCGATAGCTCCGATGTCTCCCCAGGGAGACCTGCACGCCTCCATAGATTCGCATGTAGGCCGACGGCGGCCGTGACCCTTGCCCGAGTCAGGGGTCTATCCTCATATCCCTTGCATACTGCTATGTCTGTCATCATCCCCCACGAGGGAGGAGGTTTATGCGTCGACGTCTCCACGGGTGGGTGGGGTCTCTGGTCATGGGGCTGAGCCTCGGCGTTGTAGCCCCGGCGATGGCCCAAGAAGTCTCGACGGAGCACCTGAAGGATGCCGTCAACTTCACTTGGACGCTCATCGCGGCGTTCCTTGTCTTCTTTATGCAGGCCGGCTTTGCTTTCTTGGGTGCGGGCCTGATCCGCTCGAAGAACACGCTGAATTACATGATGAAGAGCTTCATGGACTTCTGCATCGGCGGCTTAGCGTATTGGGCCTTCGGTTTTGCCCTCATGTTTGGAGGCTCCCGGCTGACGCCAGGCCTCGAGGCTGGGAACGCTTGGATCGGCTACTCCGGCTTTTTCCTCACGGGGGCCGCGGGGAAGGCCCACACCCTCATGCTGTGGTTTTTCCAGATGGTCTTTGCGGCGACGGCGGCGACCATCGTCGCCGGAGCCGTCGCCGAGCGGATGAAGATCCAGGCGTACTTGGCCTACAGCTTCTTGGTCTCGGGGCTGATCTACCCCATTTACGGACACTGGGTCTGGGGCGGCGGATGGCTGGCGAACCTGGGCCAGTATCTGCCCTTTTTAGGCGAGGGCGTCGGTGTGCGGGACTTTGCCGGCTCGGGTGTCGTCCACGCCGTCGGGGGCCTGGTCGCCCTGGCCGGGGCGGCGATGGTCGGACCCCGGACGGGGAAATTCAATCCGGACGGGACGCCCAATGTGATCCCGGGTCACAACCTCGTGTACGTCGTGATAGGGACCTTCATCCTCTTTTTGGGCTGGTTTGGGTTCAATCCAGGTTCGACCCTGGCGGCGACGGACCTGCAGATTTCGGTCATTGCCGTCAATACGTTCCTGGCGGGCGCGGCGGGGGCCGTCGTCGGACTCTACTTGAGCCTGATCCGGACGGGCCGGGCCGACATCGTGATGGCCTGTAACGGCTCGCTGGCCGGTCTGGTGGGCGTGACGGCGCCGTGCGCCTATGTCGCCCCCTGGGCGGCCGTCGTCATCGGGGCTGTGGCGGCCCTGTTGATGGCGGCCAGCCTCGAGTTCGTCGAGAAGGTCTTGCGGGTCGACGACGTCGTCGGAGCCGTGTCGGTCCATGCGGCCGGCGGCCTGTGGGGTCTCTTAGCCGTCGGGATCTTCGCCGACGGCACATACGGCGGCGTGAAGGGCCTGATCGTCGGCGAGTGGGCCCAGTTGGTCGCCCAGCTCATCAGCGTTGGCGTCGTGACGGTGTGGTCCCTGAGCACGGGCTTTCTGGTCTTCTGGCTGATCCGGCATACCATCGGCCTGCGAGTGTCCCGAGAAGAAGAGCTGGTCGGTCTGGACGTGCCGGAGCACGGGACCCCGGCCTATCCTGAGGGGCGTCGACTCCCGGCGGGGACCGTCGTTTCAGCGACCTGAACTTTTATAGGGTCCGGGCTTACTGGCCCCTAAAGGACTCAACACCCGGTTGAGGAGGAGAGACCATGCCTGCCGAAGTGTGGTGGGGCATCGCCGCCTTCGGGTTTTTCTTGGTCCTGTGGGCGGTCCTGCCGAGTCGTCTGAAGAAAGACGTCTGGGACAAAATCCACCTCCACGGGCACCATGCAAGCCCTACGACCCCCAGTCCCGCCCATAAAACCGGTCATGAGGTCGTCGTCCCGGCTCGGACGCCGATGCCGTCCCGGCGGTCGAGGGTCCGATCTGACGATACTCGGACCGGAGCCTTTCTCGAGTCCGTAACTGGCCATCGGGGCAACGGCGTTCCCCGGTACGTCGTCCGGGGTACGTTCGACGGATTTGCCTTCGCCCTACCGGTTCACTGTGAACTTTACCGAGACGGTGGGCTTCTCTGTGAGCGCTTCCACATAGAACTGTTCGGCTTCCGGCTGACGTGTCGTCAGTTGGCCGACCTGCCGGAGATGGTCCTCGACGTGCTGGCCGAGGTCGCTTATGGCGGGCGCCTCCCCCGGTTTGCCTTCCGGACGCGGTCGGGCCCGACTGTCGTGTGGCCCGTGTACCCCTGGGAGCGGGCTTGGCGGATCCTAGAGCCCGAGGGGCCGATCCTGGAGGCCGGGGACCTGGGTACACTGTGGCTCCGCTTGGCCCATTATCTGGGCGTCTCAATGGAGGACCTGGAAGTCCTGCGGTTGACGACTGAACTCCGGTGGGCCACCCCTATCGGGGTCCTCCGGTCCGTAGCGGATGAATACCTGCGGGTCCCCGTCTATGCGGAAGGTAGCGTGCCCTGGGCGACGGTCGGCGGCCGAGACCTGACGGCGGCCCCGGCCGGCGAGGACGCGTGGCTGGCGTTCTTGGAACACGTGGAATCCGCCTTACAGATGTCCGATGGCCTGGTCCTGACGGGTCTGCCGGAATCACTCTGGCAGAGGATCGCCGGGGGCTTGACGTCCCTGCCGAGTGCTTTGCGGTACTACGAGACCCGGCAGGGTCGGCTCGTAAATACGACGATTCGTGTCTTCTGCAACAGTCGGGCTTATGTGGCGGCCTGTCCAGAGGGGGGCTCGGCGTACGCCCTCTACGCGGCGCCGGATCTGGCCTCCCTGCGGCATCGAGTCGCCACGAACCTCTGGCGACGAGGCCGTCTGACGCATCCGGACCACCTGCGGTGGGCTTCGGCAGGCCTCGGGCCGGGATAAGGGGGAGCACCGGCGTCCCCGCCTGCGGGACACAAGCCTCCGGCCCAGAGACACTTAGCGGCCTACGGCCGACCTACTGATCTGCCCATTCGCCTATCACGACGTCACTTAGTCGGAGGGACACGATGGCACCTTGGATGATCGTCTCCGGCGCATTTGCGGTGGCGGCCCTGATAGCCCTTTGGGCCTGGCGATATACGAAGGCCGGTCCGAACGAGGTCCTGATCGTCTCCGGCGGCCGCCGACGGCGAGTCCGGAGTCCCGACGGCCAAGTCCGGACAGTCG
>JANXAA010000170.1 GCA_025061865.1 Acidobacteriota bacterium
AATGCAAGTGGAAAGTAAAATTAGAATATATATGCATTGTTTGCTATTTTGCCGTGATTCCAGAAGTTAGTCCGCTGGCCACCGTGCCGGAGGTCTCCATGACGCGGCTTACAAAAGAGTTCTTGCGGCTCCTGCGGGAAGACGAGGCTTTCCGAGAGGAGGTCCGGCGGCAGGTCCTCACCGACGATCTCCTGGCCGTGTCCGGTCGCCTGGACCGCCTGGAGACCCTTCTCCAGCGGACTTTGGAGATGGTCCAGCAGACCCTGGAACTTCAGCGGCAGACCCTGGAGACGGTCCGGACGATGGCCGCCGCCATGGCCGAGTTTGCGGCCCACGTCGACCGACGCTTCGACCGCCTCGAGCAGGACGTGGAGGGCCTGAAACAAGACGTGAGGGGTTTGAAGCAGGACGTGGGTGGCTTGAAACAGGACATGGAGGGCCTGAAACAAGACGTGAGGGGTTTGAAGCAGGACGTGGGAGACCTGAAAGGCAAGAGCCTGGAGGCCGAGTGGCGGGCAAAGGCCCCGGCCTTTCTGGGTCGACGCTTCCGGCGGGTTCGAGTCTTCAGCCTGGAGGCCCTAGCAGACCTGGCGGCCTTCGGCCTGGATCAAGGCGTCTTCTCGGAGGCGGAGGCTGACGAAATCCGGTTGGCGGACGTCGTGGCTGAGGCCCTTGACTCCCAGGGGGCACCCGTACGGGTCGTCGTGGAAGTCTCCTGGACGGTCGGTCTCGAAGACGTCGAGCGGGCCCGACGGCGGGCCGACCTACTCGCCCGGTTGGGTGTCCCGACGGTCCCCGTGGCGGCTGGAGAGGCGGTCTCCCAAGCGGCCCGGGCCGAGGCCGAACGAGCCGGCGTGTGGCTTCTTACGGACGGTCGGTGGGTCGAGTAGCCGCAGATGGTAAAGGCGAGGTTGGATTCGCTGGTTGATTGTTGCCACCGAGGCGGTCCATGAGGATGGCCCTGTCATTTGATATCGTAGACGTCCGACTTTTCCAGAAGAATCACAAGCTCTCTCGGCGGGTCATACCCATGCCAACTGAACTTACCTCAGCTCTGCTTATCCTCAAACAGTGTCTCGGGAAACCCAGTGTTTCGGGAGGAAACAAAGCCGCTTGATCACCTAGCGGGATCGATCATCGCCAGGCTGGCAGGTCACGTGGATCCTCACCAAGACCTTTTCACGGTCTTAGGGTATAGGCTTGGGAATGAAATCGGCAGTTTCCTCCTGGACGAACCGCCCGGTCCTGCCGGGGTCGGCCTAAGCGGTGACGGCGGACATGTCGGGACCGGGGATATCCTTCAAGCAAGGAAGGCTCTCGAAATTTTGGGCCATACCTCGCGAAAACTTGAGGCTCAGTCAGACTCGGTCACCCCTGTCCTAGGCGAAGCATCCGAGATCATGGCCAGGTCGGTCCAGAATGTCACTCGTGGATTTAGTCTTTCAGGGGTATTCGGCGGAGGCCTCGAAAAACCTCCCGGCTCTGATGGACAAAGGGGGATCCCTGAGATTCCCAGCCCGGCTTGCTCGAGTGGGACCGATGGGATGCGACCAAAAGTCCCAAGGTTTTTGAACTATCCCCATACCGCTTTAATGCTCTGTCCAGACGGATTCTCCGATGTGGATTCCCCCATCGACCGGCCTTGTCCTCCATACCCCCGACCAGGGACAGGAGACGGGGAGGCATCCCAGTCCCTGGGTCTCTAGTCGGGTCGACGGCGGACCCACCGGATTCCTTCATCCTGGTAGGGTACAGGGTCAGGGAGAAACCTTCCGTGTTTGAAAGAGTCGGGATGAGCCCTTTTTCATGAACTGCCCGGTTTTGATAAACTATACCATAAAGTCGTCGGAGCAGGGGTCGTTTCGATGGGACTGTGTCGAATGAACCGGGCCAGGCAATGGGTCTTCATGGCCCTGTTGAGTCTGTGGGCCCTGGGGCGGGCGCAGACGCCGGGCGACCTCCGGCAGAACCTGATCGCTGAGATCGAGGCCCTGACGAGGGAGTACGGGGAACTCCATCGACTCCAGTCGGCCGTTATGAATGACCTGGAGCGCCTCCGGGTCGAGGAACGCCTGGTGGCCCGACAGATCGCCCTGATGGAGCTTAACCTCCAGGAGACCCAGGCCCGTATCCAGTCTCTCCAAGCCCGGGTCGATGAGCTCCAGCGAGAACGGGCTGGGTATGAACGTCACTTGGAACGGCGCATCGCCGCCATGTATCGGCTGGGGTCGGCATATCCCCTAAAGCTCTTGCTGAGTGTTTCAGACGCCCGGCGGGTCCTACAAGCCTCGGCCTATGCGGGTGCGATGGCCCGGTTGGATCGGGTTTACGTCGAGCGCTATCTCCAGACAGTCCGGGCTCTTGCCCAAGAGATTCAAGACCTTCAGCAGTCGCAGGTGGCTTACCAGCAGGCCTTGGAGGCAGTTCGCCAAAAGTATCATCGCTTGGCCGAGGTCCGACGGCGCCGGGAACTCTACCTGGAGGAACTCCAAAAACGGGGCGACATGTATGCTCGGGCCTTGACGGAGCTCAGCTTAGCCTCCCGACATCTGGACGACTATGTGCAGGACTCCGATTACCGGCCCCTCCTGGACATCCGGAAATTCCAGGGCCTCCTGGACTGGCCCGTCACCGGGCCAGTCACGCGTCCCTTCGGGCGGGTCCGGCTTCCCGAGACGGGGACGTACATTCTCAGCCGGGGCATTGAGATCGCCGTCCCAGAGGGGACACCGGTCCGGGCCGTGTTTGGCGGCTTGGTCCGATACGCCGGTTGGTTCACGGCTTACGGCAAGCTAATCATTCTGGACCACGGATACGACGTTTATACCCTATATGCCCATAACAGCGTCCTGAAAGTCCGAGTCGGAGAGACCGTGCAGAAGGGGCAAGTCATCGCCCTGTCGGGGAGTACGGCTTCCCTCCGGGGGCCGTCTGTGTACTTTGAGATCCGCCTTCACGCCCAAGCCCAAAATCCGATGGACTGGCTGAAGGTCCTGCCCGGCGGACTAGACGTCCGCACGGCCGTCAGCCAAGCTGACGAAGGCCGATTTAGCAGGTACGAGATGCAGGATGCCAGAGGGAGTGTCGGGTCCCGGCCGCCAGGTCCCAGGGAAAACGGCGCCACGGCCCCATCCCAGACCTGGCAGCATTCGCCGGATGGCCTCATCTCGGAGTCGAGCTAGTCCCGAGGCCGGCCTGGGACCCATGAGTCGGAAGTCGGTGTTCTTCTTCCCCCGGGGCCCGGGACCGCGGACTTGCATCTTGCATCCTGCATGGTCGAATACCCGGTATCTACTGCCGATAGACTGGACCAGGAAACTGTTGGAGCAGACAGGGATGAAGCGGGAAGTATGGCAGGAACTCCTGGACCGGTGTCTCGACTTCATCGAGGGGTGGCGACGGCGGTGGCCCGCCTTCGAGCCAGACTCGACGGTCGACGTGTCCGTCGAGCGTCTCGCGGCGGCGCTGGACGCTCTGTTTCAGCGACTTTCGGATACCTACCCTTTTTTCCATCCTCTGTATGCTGGTCAGATGCTCAAGCCGCCTCACCCCGTGGCTATCCTGGCCTACTTCACGGCGCTCCATATGAACCCCAATAACCACGCCTTGGACGGCGGACCCGCGACGTCTTACCTCGAGAAGGAGGCCGTCGCTGAACTGGCCGCCCTACTGGGCTGGACGACCCACCTCGGGCACCTTGCGAGCGGGGGAACCGTCGCCAACCTGGAGGCCCTCTGGGTCGCCCGGGAGACGCACCCCGACCGGTGGATCGCCTTCAGCGCCCATGCCCATTACACCCACCGGCGGGCTTGCGAGCTCCTGCGAGTGCCCTATGTCGTCGTCGACGTCGACGAACGGGGCCGGATGGACCCGAATCACTTGGAGACCTTCCTCCGACGCCACCCCATCGGGACGGTCGTGGTGACCGTCGGGACGACGGGCCTCGGGGCCATCGACCCAGTCCACGAGATCTTGGCCCTCCAGACACGGTACGGCTTCCGCATTCACGCCGACGCGGCCTACGGTGGATTCTTCAGCCTGCTGGCCCAGCGTATGCCCCCCGAGGTCGAGCCGGCACCTTTCCAAGCCCTGCCTCTTTGCGATAGCGTCGTCATCGACCCCCACAAGCACGGCCTCCAGCCCTATGGCTGTGGCTGTGTCCTGTTCCGGGACCCGACCGTCGGCCGTTTCTACAAACACGATTCCCCCTACACGTATTTCACGTCGCCCGAACTCCATCTCGGCGAGATCAGCCTCGAGTGCTCCCGACCCGGGGCCGCCGCCGCGGCCCTATGGGCGACCCTACGATGTTTCCCGCTTCGTCCGTACGAAGGCCTGGGACCCGTCCTCTCCCGGTGTCGGATGTCCGCCCTTGAGGCCTACTCCCGACTCCAAGCGTCCGACGCGTTCCGACCCGTCTTGGAGCCCGAGCTGGACATCGTGACTTTTCTCATGACGGCCGAACGTCGGGCCTCCCGCATCAGCGCGGCGACCGAACGCCTCTTCGAGACGGCCCTGCGAGACGACACGATGCCTGTTTACTTGAGTAAGCTCCGTCTGGACGCCGCTTGGCTGAAGCGACGGTTCCCCGACCTGGTCGTCGACCAACCGGAGGTGACGGTCCTCCGAAGCGTCTTGATGAAGCCCGAGCACGCTACAGATGGGGCCTGGATCTGGACCCGCTTGGAGGCCATGGCCGAACGGATGGGGGATAAGTAAGCAGGTAAGGACGCGGACAATCCTCGGAGTCGCCCTAAGAAGGGGACGTCCATCTGTACGGGTGTCGGTCGCGGCCCGGCCGACGATCGCCTATATGCGGGCCACCCCGGGATATGCGCCTAATAATAAACAGACGAATCTGGGTGGTAAACAGATAGACGAATATGGCCTCCCGGATAGGTCCTGTCGTCGTGGTCGCCGCCCTCATCCAGCGAAACGGACGCTTTCTCGTCATCCAACGCCAGCCCGGCCAGCGGTGGGCCGGCTACTGGGAATTCCCCGGCGGGAAGATCGAGGCGGGAGAAGACCCGCGGGCGGCCCTGCGGCGGGAGGTCCAAGAAGAAGTAGGCCTGACCGTCGAGGTCGGTGATGTCTTTGACTACGTCAGCTACGTCCATGAAGGCCATCACTGGCTAGTCCTCTTCTTCTGGACCCGACTGGACCCGTCTGACCAGGTCCCGACGGGGTCTTGGCCCTACCAGTGGGTCCCGCCCGCCGAAATGGACGACCTTCCGATTCTGCCCTCAAACGAGCCCATCGTGCGGCGTCTTCAGCAAGCCACTAAGACTTCACGGGGAAGCCCCTAGCCCACTTTTTGTCCCGGTCCCGTGGGGGGATGTCCATCGAGGAGTCTCTTGAAGATGGCGCTCCGGGCTTGTACCGCTTATAGCCCACCGGAAGGCTTCTAACGAAAGTGTCTTCTCTGGACGACAATACGACCTGCAGAAGCCTCTTGGACAGGCGCCGCCTCCAGGTATTCGACGGCATCGCCGTCGATCCGAAGGACCCTAAGGTTCTTCCGGCCCTCGTCGCCGACACCTTCGTGCAGAATTCACCATTCGGCCGCCCCCAGCCT
>JANXAA010000171.1 GCA_025061865.1 Acidobacteriota bacterium
GTAGATTGGCACTACCGCACGCCAGACAAGGACTTCTACTTTGATATCCGGAAGGCCCAGTCCCTCCTCGGATGGAATCCCCGAGACAGCAACGTCCAGGCTCTCATCAAAGGCTACGCGTGGTACCGCAACCATCGGACTGAAATCGACCGTCGGGTCGGGACGACCCACCGGAAGTCCGTCCGTGAAGGCATCCTCCAATGGGTCCGCCGGTGGTCGTGAAAGAAGCGGGGCGGTAAGGCCCCGGGGCAATAGGGTGGTAGAAAATAAGCGAGACTTGCCCTGTTGCGATGAGTAGGAAGCACCGGCCTCCGGCCCGCGGGTCAGGCCGATGTCTTCGTCAACCCAGGTCGCCCACCTTCGAGTCGGATCGCAAAAGAGCAGACGAGAGATCCCTTATTTGTCCTTATTTGTCGAATCCCCTACCAGCCCATCCAGAAGGGACCATCGGCGTAATCCCACAGCAGGAAGGCTCGGACCCGAAAGCGTACGTCAGGGTCCCGGCGGAGGGGGATTTCAGGTCCGATGCTGAGGGCCACGTGACCTCGGCGAGACAGTGCGGCGTAGACCTGGGGTAGGAGCCAAACCCGTGTCCGGACACCGGCGTGAAGCGCCCGCTCGACGGTCCACTCCAACGCCGGAAAGAGACCCCGCCGGGCTGACGTGAAGATTCCGTGGACGACGCCGGACCACCGGAGGGTCCAGCCCTCGGCGCCCGCTGGGGGAGACCATTTCAGATATAGACTGGATTGGAGGGTCCACCGGTCTCCCAAGGCCTTCCCGAAGGTACCGTACAGCGTCGCACTCCACTCCTCGTCCGACCGGACGGGCAAAGCCGGTTCTAGGCCCACCGTGAAGATCCACCGGTGGGCCAGGTCATAAGCGACGGCCCACTTGAGGCCCACTTCGATCTCCCCCCGCACGGCCTCGCCAGTCGCAAAGGCCGACGTCCCCTTCACTTCCCACTGATACCGGGGTCCGATACGACGCGCATAATAAAGAGTCTCCTGAAAGACCGTCCCTCCGGACCGAAGTCGCTCGTAGTTGGATATTAGGAGAAACTCGTCTTCCGGGAAGGCCTTCGTCGTCCGATGCCCCCGATAAAAGCTCAGCTCGCCCGGCGGGTAGCGAGCGTCATGACCTAAGCTCTTGACATACTGGGCGAGCTCCCGAATTTTGGCTTCGGTCAGGACAAGGCCAAAGGACGGCATTTGAGGCGACAGACCCAGGGGCCGACCCCCGTCCCGGATGACCGCGACCCAGTCCTCCAGGGGCTCCCGAGAGTTGAACTTTGGGTCGGTAAAGTCCGGCGGTGGGGTTAAGAGACCCGTCCGCTCCCGCCACTCGCCGCCCGGGTAGCCCCGACCGTCGGAACCGTGACAGGCCGCACAGGCTCGCTGGTAGAGCTCCGGAGCTGGCAGGGCGTTGAGGTCCTCGATGGGCCCCGTCTGAGCTAAGGCCAGGCCGGCCAGGTCCCCTACCACCCAGAAGAGCCCCACGATTCGCGCATACATCCCTAAACCTCCATCAGAGCAGATGGTCATGGAGCGGCCACCCCAAGGGGGATTTCCTCTCCACTGAAGGGAGACGGTAGAGGCCCACCCCTTATGGAAACTAAACACGACTGGGATATCAACGGTGCTATACCAAAAACGAATCATAAAATTCATATAAAATAAATCGATAACTTGGCGGCGACATCGGGCTTTCCGAAGCGTGTCTTAGCGCCCCAGCGGGCTTATCCGGCGGGCTGGGGCACGATTACGGCCCGCCCCTGAATTTTCCCCGCCTTCAGCCGAGCATAGACTTCGTGGATGGCCTCGAGGGGGTAAAACTCGAGATCGATGGGAGTCAGGAGGCCCGCCTCCGCAAGGGCCAGCACTTCTCGGAGCTCCTTAATAGTGCCCCAGAGAGTCGCTTCGAATTGCACTTCAAAGCGGGTGTTTTGTAGGACTCGCATGGCTGCCGTACCGCCCGCCAGTCCCAGTTGTGTGACCTTGCCCATCGTGTCCGTAACAGCGAGGGCCAGAGCCAGGGTTTGATCCGAGCCCACGAAGTCGAAGCTGGCAGCGACGCCTCTCCCACCCGTCAAATCGAGGATCTTCTGAACCAGGTCAGCCTCCCGACCAGAGAAGGTATAGGTGGCCCCATAGTGTCGAGCCAGGGCCAGTTTGGCTTCGTCTATGTCTACGGCGATGATGAGGGATGCCGTGAGTAGACGTAAGAGCTTAATCCCGAACTGGCCGAGTCCACCGACTCCGATGACCAGGGCCCATTCGCCTGGTGTAAGGTGGGGCAGGGCTTTCCGGATCGCCCGGTAGGAGGTAAGGGCCGCATCGGTGAAGGGGGCTGCGACCCGGGGCTCGAGCCGCTCCAGACGGATCAAGTACCGTTCGTGGGGCACGAGGAGATACTCGGCGTAACCCCCGTCGTACTCTGACAGGCCGGCCCATCGTGGAGTCCTGCATAGCTGCTCGTAACCCGTCACGCACCGATCGCACAGACCGCATCCCCAGCCCCCATAAACGGCTACGGGGTCTCCCTCCCGGACAGTCTTTACCCCACGGCCGACACGAGCGACTCGGCCTGCGTTCTCATGACCCAGAGTGACGGGTAAGCGGGGCAATACTCGGATTTCTCCATCGATGACATGCAGGTCGCTATGACAGAAGCCTGCACCTTCGACGGCTACCAGGACCTGCTGGTCCTCGACCTCCGGAATCGGGACCTCTTCCACGACCAGTGGATGCCCATATGCATGAAGTCGGGCGGCCCGCATCGAGTAACCTCCTGCAGGGGATTGACTCCGGCGATACCCCATGAAGCCGGAGCCTCAAGACCGAGACGAGGTCCAGGAGGGCCTATCACTTTCGGGGACTCTCGAACCGCAATTTACGAACCTTCCAGACCTCTACTCGTCCCGCGACGGGCCTGAACGGCGATCTCGCTTGGGAAAGTATCGGTCCATCTTATAGTACAGCGTACGCAAGCTGATGCCCAAGAGACGGGCGGCGACCTGCCGGTTCCCGCCGGCCCGGTCCAGGGCCTCTCGGAGGATGTACTTCTCGGTCTCTTCCAAGAGGGCCTGCGCTCGCTGCGCAAAGGATTCGGCTTCTCGGACGTCGAGCCGTTCTCTAGCCAGGGCCTGAATCTCTAGAGGCAGGTGCTCGATACTGATCCACCGGTCGGCTAAGACGATCCCCCGCTCGACGACGTTCCGGAGCTCCCGGACATTCCCCGGCCAAGTATGCCGCAAGAGCAAAGCCATCGCCTCAGGGTGGAATCCCCGGACCGTCTTGCCATAGCGTTCGGAAAAGTGTCGCAAAAAGTACTCAACGAGTAAGGGGATATCCTCCGGTCGCTCCCGTAACGGCGGTAGACGAAGCTCAAAGACGTTCAACCGGTAGTAAAGGTCCTCTCGGAACCGACCCCGTTCGACCAAACCCCGGAGGTCCTGATTCGAGGCGACGATCACCCGGACGTCCAACTGAATAGGCGTCGTTCCCCCGAGGCGGAAGACGACCTTCTCGTCGAGGGCCTGCAGGAGCTTAACCTGGCCATCCGGCGGGAGGTTGGCAATCTCGTCTAAGAGGACGGTCCCGCCCTGCGCCAGTTCGATGCGGCCGACCTTCCGTTGGTCGGCCCCCGTGAAGGCGCCCCGTTCGTACCCGAAGAGCTCACTTTCCAACAAGTGAGCCGGGAGCGTCCCGCAGTCGACGGTGACAAAGGGGCCTCGGGAGCGGGGGCTCAGCCGGTGGATGACTTCGGCGACCCGCCGTTTGCCCGTACCGCTCTCCCCCGTGATCAGGACGGGCATGTCCGTCGGGGCGATGCGCTGGACCCACTGGAAGACCCGGCGGATGCTGGCCGAGCGTCCGACGAGACCGTAGAAGTGGACGTCCGACTCAGCCTGCTCGCCCATCCCCTCCAGGCCGATTCGAAGCCGCCCCGCCTCCAAGAGTTCCCGGACTCGCCGAACTAAGCGGTCGACGTCCAGGGGCTTCGTCATGTAGTCGTCCGCCCCCTGCTGAATCGCTTGGACAGCAATCCGAGAGTCGTCGAAGGCCGTCAGCATGAGGACTGAGACACTGGCTGAGAGCTGACGAATCAACCGTAGGACCTCTAGCCCATGCATGTCCGGTAGTCGAACGTCCAAGAGGACGACCGCCGGCGCGTGCCGACGGACAGACTCGACCGCTTCTTGGCCTGAGGCCGCTTCCAGACAGGTGACATCCAACGTCTGGAGACATCGGCGGACCAAGTGACGAATTTCAGGTTCGTCGTCCACGATGAGGACGGTAGACATCTATCGTTGCCTCAGCGGGGACTATTTTGTCGGGACTCACCAGCCCAGGCAACATCGGCAGGGTCCAGGACGAAAGTCTTTACTTAGGGTTAAGTGCGGGGTGCCGGATATTCAGTGAGGGGGCCCAGCCTGACATTTAGGACCTGACGTCATCCCAATGAGGGCCGACTGAAAGGAAAGTCAATGAAGAGTGGAACCATAGAGAACTTGTTTGCGAGGCGGCCTGCGACCTCTGTAAAATAGGCCCTGTCGTGAGGCTGGTGTGTCTTGCGACGTTCAGCGCGAGACCTCAGGTGCGGGGAGTAAAAAGACCACGGACGCTAAATCCTAGACCTCAGACCTGATGGGTCATCCAAAGGGTCTCATCCTGCCGAAATAGGTCTGGAGGCAGGGTTTTACACCTAACGCCGAACGTCAAATACCGAAACATCGAGGTGCTAAGATGCCACGTATTCGACACTACGCTTACCATCTTGTAGGGCTTGCCATCTTGGGATGGGTCGGTGGACTCGTGATCCCGGCCTACGCCCAGGTCGATGAGGAAAGCTTTCAACAATTGGAATTTAACTTCATCCCGCCGGGTGCCCGGGCGACGGCCATGGGCGGGGCCTTTATCGGTCTGGCCGACGACGCCACGGCCGCTCAAACAAACCCAGCCGGCCTATTGGTCTTGATCCGACCCGAGATTGCGGTCGAGGGGAAGTTCCTGAACTACGACATCCCTCGACTGGCCAGTCGGAACAGCCTATTTGACTTTGAACCGACGACTTTCGGGGCTAATGTCGGTTCTCCAGCCTTTGTCAGTATCGTCTTTCCAGGTAAGAACCAGCGGTGGACAGTCGCCTTTTTCCGGCATGAGTTCATCCACCTGAAGGACGAGTTCACGTTTGACGCTCGGACCATCGTGCCGGGTCTCCTCTTCTTCCCCGTCCAGGGGAGCATGAAGTTCACGGGTGATCAATACGGTCTGGCCCTGGCCGTGCGCCTGGGCCGGGTCGACATCGGGGTCGCCGGCAAACTCGCCCGGATGAGGGCCGAGAGCTGGATCCGCCGGGACTTTTGCGAGCCCATCGAATTTGACCTCTGTGGGGCGCCTTTCGTGGCCAATGTCGAGTCCTTAAACGATACAGACACGGGCTTGGGCTTTACGGTCGGCCTCATGTGGCGCCCGTCGTCGAGATTCCAGGTCGGCTTGGTCGGGGAAATCAATCCCACGTTCCAGTGGCAAGACGATACCTTGTACG
>JANXAA010000172.1 GCA_025061865.1 Acidobacteriota bacterium
TAAGCCGTTCTTGGAAATGTCGGGCCGTAAAATAGCTTTCGTAGCGGGCGCGCGCCTGAGCTGACCACCGGTCCCATTCGGGGCCTGGCGTCAACAGCCGACAGACCGCCTGCGCCAGTTCGTCGGGATTCTGCGGGTCGGCAGCTAACCCGGCTTCCGGGGGATTCACGACTTCCCGGCCAGCGTCGAAGGGACTGACTAAGCATGGTCGCCCCATGCGCATGGCCTCCAAGTAGACGAGGCCGAAGCCCTCGCCTCGACTAGGCATGACCAGACAGCGACTTTCGGCGATGAGGGCCTCCTTTCTGTCTTCTGGAACCCACCCCCAGAAGTGGATATGGGAAGTTAGGCCCATGCTCCGGGCCCAACGTTCCAATTCAGGTCGCAGGTCGCCGTCCCCGATGATGGATAGGCGGGCTTCGGGAATGTACTTAAGCACTCTGGGCCATGCGGCGATCACTTCCCGATGGCCCTTGTAGTCTTCTCGTCGGGCGAGGCGGCTGACCATGAGAGCGGTCGGAGTTGTGCCATAGGGGGGGTCGGTCCCTCTAAGGGTCTTTCGCTACCCCAATGCAAGATACAATGCGGTGCATGTCGGACCTCCGGGTGGACCGATACGAACCGTTCCCATGTGTATTGGCTGATCGGTAGAAACAGATGAACGCGCTTGAATAGGGCCCGTGTCCATGTTGTGTGAGTTTTCCAAGCTTCGATCCCATGGAGGACAAGCGCGGTCCTAGAGTGGGCGAGCCGCAAGAGAGGAAGTAATTTTAAGAAATCGATATGACAGACTAAGACCTGATCTACGACCCAGCGGCGTCGGAAGGCCTGCCAGACGGCCTGGAGTTTCCGGCGAGTGTAGATGCCGTCCGCCGTCTCGGCAGGTCCAGCCTCGACGACATTCCCGGAGTCCGAGCCCAGTACGCCCGTCGGCCCCGGCGTCTGAGTCCCGTCGTAGTAAAAGGCAATTACCTTGTACCCACTTTTGACGAGAGCTCCTTGAATCAACCGAATGCTTCTCTGGATACCCCCAGGCTCCTTTGGATACGGACCCAACAGAAGCAGAGTAGTCATAGTTTTTCGGGTTTCCTTCTTTGTTCCGATAGTCCGATCGGAGATGTCGGTCCGACGCCCTTCTCGGGGTTAACCCGCTTTGGGCAGGCGGCGTCGAGATTTATGAGACCAAATGATTTCTTGAAATACATCATGCATGGCCCCGGCGGCCTTTTCCCACGTGTAGGCCCCGGCGGTTTGGGCGGCGTGGGCGGCTAACCGGCTCCGTAGGTCCGGGTCTTCATATAAGCGTCGGATTAAGGTAGCCAGCGTGACCGAGTCTCGGGGGTCTTCCAGGATAAGGCCATCGACCCCGTCCGTCACGATTTCGCTCGCCCCTGCCGAACGACTGACGATGACCGGAAGGCCGCAGGCCATCGCTTCGGCGACCGGCAGAGCAAAGGCGTCCTCCAGCGAGGGCGCCACGTAGCAATCGGCGGCCGCGTAATAGAACTCTACGTCGCGCCGAGGCGGTAGGAAGGCGACCCGTCCGTCGAGGCCAGCGCGAGTCAACACCGTCCTAAAAGGTGTCGGATCGTCTCGACCGACGACCAGGAGGTGAAGAGGCACATCCTGAAGGCGCTCGAGGGCTTCCAGGAGGCTAGCAAACCCTTTCTTCTTCCAGTCATTGCCGATTAGCAAGAGCGTGAAGGCCCCGTCCGAAAGGCCCAACGTCTGCCGAGCCGGTACTCGAAGTCGATCCCGGACCTCAGGTGAAAACTGCCGGAGGTCAATACCGTGGTAGACGACCTTCATGCGGTCTTTGCGACCATCTGGGAAACCGGAAGGAGGTAAGTAGACTTTCGTCGGTAAACCCAGCGTTCGAGTATTCGGATGAGTCGGTAATAAAGCCGCCGGTGAAGGAGCCGCGGCCAGAAACGGAGTGGGTTCCGAGGGAAGGCCAGCTCTCTGCGCACCTGCTGGTAGAAGGCGGCGAACACGATATGGACCGACACGACGTCGGCGTCCAGACAGTTGACGCCGGGCGAATACGTGAGGTCATAACGATAGCCCCGTACCCATCGGTGCCACCACCGCCACCCATGATTGGCCACAAACCACCAGAGGTACCGTCCGAGGTAGGGACCCGGGATATCGGGGATGCGGTACCAGACGATAGGGACGGGGCCTCGGGACGGAGAGGGGTGGGAGGAGCCGTGCGTAGGGGCATCGGCACGGGATAGTGATTCGGCAGGTCGGTGGGGGTCGGTGTCCCCACTCGGCGCCCATTTCAGGTGGACCCGCATCGGGAGACCCGGGGCGAACGCCTTTCGTCCCCAGTCCCCCGGCGCTGGGCTTGTGTCTATAACTATATCTTCTATAAGTTTACTATAAACATGAATTTCATAGCCGTAATCTCGAGCCAACCGTTCGATTTCCTCGGCCACGCGGCGTTCAGTCCCATGCCGCTTGTCCAAAAACGGAGTGACGACGGCAATACGAAATCGGTCGTGACCCATATGGGAGAAGGTTAAGGATAAGGATAAATTGGTAATATGGATTGTGTAAGGGACCCAGTCCGAGACCTATGGCCGAGCCTAGAAAATCCAGCCGAACAAGATACGGGCTCGCTCCATCACGCACCCCGCCTACGGGGTCCCTCCCCCCAGATTGAACCTTATGCTACCGAGCCGGACGCATAGCTTCATACCTTTTTCACAGAGATGAGAGCCGTGCCTGCCATAAACCAGTAGAAAAGATGCGCCGTGTGATTGAACATCAGGGGGCCCGGCCAGCTCATCAGGCTGTACAGGAAGGCTATCACGACATAGGGCTGAAGGGGCGTCCCCCGACTCGCCCAGACGGCCCGCCATAGCCGCAACGTCACGAGGAAACGAGCCCATAGGACGAGCATCAAACCCAAGGGGCCTAACTCCAGGACGATGCGCTCCAGTTCTCCTTCGGCCGGGGGGACCGGACTTGCGTCTGGTGCTAGGAAGGCCAGCGCCTGGTGCGTGCTCCCGACGCCATAGCCGAAGAGTCCTGCCTCGTTTAGGGCCCAGAGGGGACCTGTGACGATCCCCGCAATACGCCCCGGAGTGTCCTGAGTGTGCCAGGTTCGCTCTAAGAAGCCTTGATAGGCTTCCGGGAAGACCCGCTCGGTCATCAGGGTAATGATAGGGAGTCCTACACACATGAGGACTACCGAGCGAAGGCCTCGCTGACCCTGGAGTCGGAAAATCAGGAGTACCAGGATCAGCGCAGATGCCGCAAGCAGGATCAATACTCCCCGGGAACCCGTCATCCAGATATTGGCCAAAACGCCGCCTAGAAAGATCCACAAAAGCCTGCTCAGCGGTGTCTTGGGTCCCCAAAGGAGGGTGGAGAGTCCGACCAAGAAGAGAACCCGCAGGTATACTGTGTAACCACTGATATAGGAAAACGTGCCCGTGACGCGGGGCCCGTATCCCGCCAGGACGGCAATACTACTGGGAGTCGTCTCGTCCTGCCATGCGTACCGGTTCAAGACACTCCCCGGGGGAGCCCCAAATTGAAGAATCCCCAAAGTCAACGGCACGACGGCCAGGACCAAGTACCGGTTCCAAAACTTGCGTAGACTCTCGGGATGCGGAAAGACTGCCGAGACCACATATAGCAGGGGTACATAGATGAGATAAGACCGAATCCCGAAGAGTCCTACCTGGAAGCTTGGAAGCGACGGGTTTGCCAGTTGGGCTAGCGTCAGGAGACCTAGGGCTACGAGCGGAGCTGTAGCCGGGTGCGCCGGAAGTGGCCGTTCCCTGACTGCTGGCCGCCGGACTAGGAAGCCCGCATAAGCTCCCAATAGAAGCATGTCTTTTCCGAGGTATACCCATTGGTGCGCCTCTGGGAAGACCCACTTCCGCAGGGCGCCTTCGAAGACGGCCAGGACGAGACTTCCCACTACCGCTTGCCGCCAGGCGAGCAACCCGATCAAGAAGACGCCCAACAGGCCGGTTAAGTAAATTAAGTTCACGGACAGAGCCTAACTTTTTAGAGCAGCTAATTGATAAATTTTTTCGTATAACTCGGCTATTTTCACTGGGTTTAATGTCGTTAAAACGAATTCCCTGGCGCGACACCCCCGTCTCTGGGCTTCCGAGGGATCGGCCTGGACTTGTCGCACGGCATCGGCCAGGGCCTTAGGGTCGGCCGGAGGGACTAACCAGCCCCGTTCATCCGCCAGTAATTCCACGGACGCCCCGGTAGCGGCAGCGATCACACTCTTACCGGCCGCCATCGCTTCTACAGTGACATATCCGAAGGGCTCGTCCCAGAGACTGGGCACCACGATGGCCATCGCCGTACGGGCCAGCCCTATCGGGTTGAGACGATGGCCGTGAAAGTGGACCCGGTCCCGGAAACCTAATTTCGAGGCTTCTGTACGCAATTCGTCTTCCATCGGCCCATTTCCAAATATATCTATAATTATATGTTTTAAATATTTTAAAGATTGTACTACGATGTGGGGGCCTTTTTCAGGGACAAGACGTCCGATAAAGGCAATCCGGGGTTCCGTGGGATGACGACTCAGGTCTGGAACTTGCGTGGCATCGTAAGGACTCCATATAGCATGCGCCAAGCCGAGACGACTCCTGACGTGGTAGCTCACCCCGACATTTTCAGCTCGGGCCAGGAGCCGCACCTGGAGACGCAGGCGGTAACGTAACCACCAGCTCTTACGCAGACAATTGGAGCAAGGGCCCCGTTGCTGGGGGCGGAGTCGGCATGGACCCTGGGGGGAGTAACTCGTCCAGGAGGGACATTGGGCTCGGTAGTCTTGATGGGTGATGACGAGGGGTTTCCGAGCTACTAGGGCACCTACGATGCCCCGTAGAACAATATTGTTCACATGAATGACATCTGCTCTTGCGAAATTATTTAATGAATAACTTTTTATTGATATACTGTTTGATTGAATGGACGAGGCCCACGCCGTCCAAGCCGGCCTGTCGGGGGTAGCGATCCAAACTTCATGCCCTAAGTGGGTCAGACCGACCGCTAGCTGGGCGCAGAAGGTCCCCTGCCCGCCCCGCTGGGGAGTGATGCCGAAACCCGAGACGAGTAATATTCTCATTTTATAAATTTATTAATGTTAGGAATTTCTTCCTGGGGGACGGCGACCAGATTGTGGAGTGTATCATACGCATGACGCCGCGGACTGGGCTCGAGGTCGCCCGCCGGGGTCGGCGCAAACCAGATGTACCCTCGCTCGGCCAAGAAGTCATAAAGGACCCGAGCCGGGTACCCCCACGGAATGGTCGTCGCATCTTGGAGCTCAGCCAGGATGACCGGTCGCTCAGGCCGTCGGTCCAGCAACCTTTGGGCTCCCTGCAGGACCGCCCATTCGGCGCCTTCTACGTCTAACTTCATGAAGTTAACCTTATGAATCGAGTTTTTTTCCAAAAATTCGTCCAATGTCGTCGTAGGGACTTTTACCCTCGTATTCGACCGGACCGTTCCGAAACAGAGGCTATTTTGGCACTATTTCCGGATTT
>JANXAA010000173.1 GCA_025061865.1 Acidobacteriota bacterium
TGGGCGTGAACTCGACGCCGACCTTCATCATTAACGGGGCAGTCGTCACAGGCGCTATCCCCTTTGATCAGTTTAAGATGTACATCAATATGGCTCTGGCCAATGCCAAGTGACGGGGGACGGAGTTCGAAAAACCCTGGCTGATGCCAAAGGTTTGGAGGTCTCCTCACCCTGTCCTTCTCCCCCCAGAGGCGAGGGAACCAGGGGGAAACGCCCGCAGGCGGACCGGAGACGGGAGCCTGAAAATGGACGTTTATAGGCCTCGTTCTCGGGTCTCCCCGGTCGACTGCATGGGGGGATGCAGCAAACTGCTGTTTTCATGCGTTGGATAGGACGTATTGCGCTCCTGGCTCTCGGTGCTTTCTTTATCCTGCTGGGGTTTTCTCACTCACCCTACTTCGGCCGGTGGGTTCGCCACGTCATCCAGCGCTATCTTCAACAGTCGTGGGGTTGGTTTGTCACGTGGCGAGACCTTCGGGCCAGTCCTCTTTGGACAAGCGTCACCCTGGAAGGCCTCGTCGCCGGTGGGGACCCCGGCATGCCT
Organism: Acidobacteriota bacterium; assembly: GCA_025061865.1. Classification (GTDB taxonomy): domain Bacteria; phylum Acidobacteriota; class HRBIN11; order HRBIN11; family HRBIN11; genus HRBIN11. The sequence goes on from JANXAA010000173.1 coordinate 545, forward strand.
CCCTTCCTGGCCGTCGAGCGTCTGGACCTCGTCTTTCGGTGGTGGCGGTTTCGGCAACCCCTGGACCGCATCGAGGCCTTCTCGCCGACCCTACGGGTCGTCCGTATAGCGCCAGACCGGTGGAACGTGCCGCCTCTAAAAGGCGGCGGCGCGTGGGTTACGCCATTTCCGGCGCTGGTGATCCATGCGGGCCGAATTGCGGGTCAGGACCCCGAACGTACATGGACGGCGGAGCTCCGGTCTGTCCGCATGGCAGGCACGACCGTCCCCATGCCCGGCGGCACGGGCTATCGGTTGCAGGGCCAGATCGAGGGAACTCTTCGGTGGCAGGCGACGACGTGGACGCCCCTGGTCCTGACGGCGGACGTTCAGGTCGACCCCCAGATGGACGTTGCCTTCGAGGTAGACTTTCGATATGACGCCCCGGACGGCCGCGGGTGGGATGTCCACGGGTCCGGCCGTTACCACCTCGTCACGGGCGTCTGGCAAGCCCGAGCGGACGGTCACTTTTTCTTGCCGCTCCTGGCCGGGATGGAGCAGTGGACCGCCTGGGAAGTCTACGCAGGTATCCCCATCCGGGACCTTTGGGAACGCCGATGGACCTTTCAGGTAGACGCTGCAAGCGGACGCCCGATGGAACTCAAGGTTCGCCTTGGGCCGGACGGGGTCGTCTGGCGAGTCCAGACGGACTGCCGGGTCGGAGCGTCGGAGTCTCATTGTCAGTCTCGCCTCGAATCCCCGACGGGGGTCCCCGTGCAAGCTGAAGTCGGGTTCTATAACGGGACCCACCGCCGGTGGCGGCTTGTGGCCCGATGGGATGCGCCGTGGCCCGGCGTCGGCGGCCGTTGGCCCGAGCGCTGGCGACGGCCCCCTCGACTGTCGGGCGAGCTGAACTTAGAAGGTACGAGAAGGGCACCGCTTCCGACCGGCGGTCATGCCCGTTGGGAAGTCATTTGGCCGACAGCGACGGCCCTATGGCGGCAGGCCGGGACGCTGACCCTTCCGACGCCGGACCGGTGGGTCCTTCGACTGAGTTTAGACCATACAGACGCTTCGGAAGTCGGGCCACCGGATGAACTCGTTCGGGCCGAGGCGTCCGTCGACGTTCGGGCGGCGACCTGGCGGCTTCAGGCGACGGGCCGGGATTGGAACGAACGGGTCATCCGCGAGGTCCTGGAGTGGCTTCCGTCGTACCGGCTTCCGACCGATCTGACGTGGCAGCCCCGCCCGTGGCGCATCGAGGCAGAGGGTACGACGGACGGCCGCCGCTGGCAAGCCCGGTGGTCGGTCGCTGCGACCCCGACTTACGGTCCGTGGCTTCCGGACGTCGACGTCCAGCATGAGGGGTACCTCCGGCAGGAAGGCCGCCGCATCACGGGTCAGGCCCGTCTCGAGACGAGTTCAGCCACGGGCTCGTATCAAAGCACGTGGGACCTGGCCTTCACCGGCTTCACCGGCGTGCCGGTTCGATGGACCCTGCGGGGGCATCTCCGAGAATGGCCTGTTCCGTGGCCGTCCCATCAGACGGAGGCGGTTCCGCCCGTCGAGGTCTCTATCGCTGAGGCTACATTAGAACTCCAGGGTGTTGGCACCCGATGGGGACCTTCCGTCATATCCCTTCGGACGGCTCCCCTCCGGTATCGGGGATCGGCAGCAGGTCCGGATCGAACCGTCGGTGTCCTGGAGGCCCATATCGAACGGGCCTTGGCACCTGTCTGGCGGTTCTATGTCCACATCCGAGACGGCCTCGTCACAGCCGAGGCGATCGGCCAGTGGGATGAACGTCAGGAGACCCTGGAATGGACCATCACGGGTCAGACGACCGTCCGGGCTTGGTGGGCCGATACCCGACTTCAAGGCGGGGACCTGAATTGGAGGCTTCAGGGCGCTGGCCGTTTCGATGTACCCCGTCTCTCCGGCGAGATTTACTGGCAGGACGTCCGCTGGGACGACCGAGCCCTGGGAGACTGGACCCTCTATATCAGGACACCTAGAGAGCTAGACTACCGTCTGCGAATGGAAGGCCCGGTCTTAGGCCTTCGGGCTGAGGCCCGCTGGCAGGGCCCGCCGGCGGGCCCTGCCCGGTGGGCCCTACGGGTCGACCTCCGCCAGGACGGCGTCTCTTACGGACCCTATCGGTGGACCTATGACGCTCGCTTGCATGCGAGCGGCGATTGGCCCCTCCGACCGGACCGTCCCGTAGAGGCCGTCGAGGTTCGGCTCGATCGGTTCGAATGGCGGTTTGAGGACATGTCCCTTTTGACGCTGACCCAACCGGTCGGCGTCACCCTCGACCCCGACCGAATTCGAGGCGTTGAGGCAGGTGCCTGGTCCGGTCGACTGGGGAGCGGCCGGGTCGAGGGCGGACCCGACGGCCTGGTCATCGCCCATCGAGTTCGTCTCTCGGACCTGGTGGCTTTCTTCCCCCCATTGACCGGCTGGACGGGCGAGGTCGCTGGCTCGGTGCGTCTGTCGGAGCGATGGCGGACTGACGTGCCCGAATGGACCCTGTCTATCGCTTCTCTTCAAGGCCCACACGGCTATACGATGGACACCTGCACACTCCGGGGCCGATGGACCGCGGGGGTCCCCGAGGGCGGCCCCTGTCGACTGATTCGCGTCAATGAAGTCTGGGAGCTGGAGGCGGACGGTCGACGCGTCCGTTTGCGATTGCAGAACGGCGAACCTGGTACGTGGTTGACGTGGTGGCAACCTGAGGTGCTCCTGCCGCCGGGGCGGCTTAACCTGACATGGGTCTATACCCACCAACCTGAACCCCGATGGATCCTTGAAGTACAGACCCTGGAGCTGACTTACGCAGCGACGGTCCTGAGCCTGTCGGCGCCTCTTCGAGTCAGTTGGACCCTCGACCGGCTGGCGACAGACCTGACGCCCTTGACGGTTAACGGACAGGCCATCCGTTTGCAGGTTGAGGTCGCTCCGACGGGTGAGAAAAGCCCGTCGGAGTGGCTTCGGCCCCAAGCCTGGCGGGACTGGGCCGTACGGGCGACGTGGGAAGGACCCCTGGACCTGGCCTTCATGCGGCCATGGTTTGGATGGCCTATCGCTGGGACGCTTCGGGGAAGCTTCCAGGCGTCGGGTCCCCTGGCACATCCACTTGTCATCGGCGAGATTCGGATGGATGACGGCGAGTGGTACTTGCCCGAGTGGGGTCTCCGTTTCTATCCCGTCCGTCTGCAGGCTCAGGTCCGGGGCTTGGAGGACGTCCGCGGTGTCCTGGAGTCGGCCGGCCTTCGAGGACACTGGCGGCTGGAATGGCAAGGCGGATGGCAGGTAGACCGACAACGGTGGGTATGGCCTCTGGCCCGATGGACGGCCGAAGATCTCCTTATCTTGGGGACCGGCGGCTGGTACCTCTCGCTGAGCGGACGCCTGGACCTGGACACGCGCCCGACCCCGTGGGTCCTGCGTGGGGAAATCCGTGTCCCAGAGGGCGTATTTACGCTTCCGATTCGGCTCCCGATGCTTCTGGCCCGCTCAAGACCTTTACCTGAGACGCCGGCTCGCCCGGTTGCCGTCCCCTTAGACCTGGACGTACGTCTGCAGGTCGACCGGTGGGACATTCAGAACAACCTGGCTGTCGTACGGTCCGCCGGGCAGTGGACCGTGCGGGGTCCCGTCACGGCGCCCGTCGTGGACGGTGAGTGGGCCGCCCAGCCGGGCGGTCGCCTCACGTTTCAGCAGAGGACGTATTACCTCACGCAAGCTCGCCTTTTATGGATACATGCGGCGCCCTGGGAGCCTCAGATCGAGTTCCAGATGGAGACGACAGTCCCCCCCTCCGAGACGACGCGGGAGCCCTACCGGATTCAAGTCGGCATCACGGGGACCCTGACCGAGCCGACGGTCCGATTGGTCTCGGACCCGCCGCTTCCGGAGACGGAAATCCTGGCCCTCGTCACAGGCGGTGGGGTCGTGCCCGTGCCTCGGGAGAAGGTCTTAGCCGGGGAGGCGGACACGTCTACGTCGATCCGAGCCGTGGGCCAGGCCATGGTGATGTCCCTGGGTGGTCAAGCCGCCGCCGGTCTCCTGCGGCCGGTCACGCGCTTACTGGGCATCGAGGCAATCACCGTCGGAGTGCCCGTGGCCGATGTCCAGTCTGTCCAGTCCCTGACGGGCGGGACGGAATTCGATCCGACGGCCCGGATCACCGTCCAGCAGGCGTTCTTCCCATGGTTGAACACGCTGTTTTCTATCGATGCCCGGAATACGAGTCGTCAGACGTGGATCGTCTCGGCCCAGCCGTGGACCTGGTTTCAACTTCGACTTGCTCGTAATGATGACGCCTCCTGGGTCTTGGGAGCTTTACCCCAGTTCGTATATCCGCGGTCGGCTACCCCGGGATGGGCGGCCGACCGGGTTCCGACGAAAGTCACCCGAGCCATCATCACTGAAGTCCAGGTTTCCGGAGACGGGCCGTGGTCGGGTCCCCAGATGGAAAAATTACTCGGGGTCCGTCCCGGTCACGCTCTGGACGTGGTTCGTATCCAGGAACGAGTCCGGCGGTTAGAGGCGGCCCTTCAGCAGACAGGGCATTGGGGGGCTCAGGTCTTGTGGTTTTTGGTACCCCAGTCGGGGGTGGAGTCAGCGTACCGACTCCACGTCCAGGTTCGACGGGGACCCCGGTTCGAGTGGGTCCGGAGGGGGTGGCCGCCCGACGTGACGTCCCCGCCGCTGGCCCGGTGGGCCTATCCATGCTGGCAGGGCCACACGCTCGTCGTCTGGGGGCAGGCCTGCATGGAAGCCGCCTTGGCGGCATGGGCCCGATTCGAGGGCTGGGACCCACCGCCGGTCCGGGTCCAGGTCCGAGAAGCCGCCGACCGTTGGGTCGTCGAGACCCGATGGACAGACACCTCTGAACGTCGGACGCCTGTCCTTCGATGGACCTGGCAGGTCGTCGACGGAGAGGGCT
>JANXAA010000174.1 GCA_025061865.1 Acidobacteriota bacterium
GGCGGTCCCGCCGGCGTTTCCGCCTCCCGCGAAACAGGCGGACTCGGCGGCGTTTCCGGGACTGCCTCTTTCGGGGGGGGGGTGCCTCGGGGTCCGGTTTGGGTAGTGCCACGGGTGTCCCACACGCCTTCTGAATACTCTGCTGGGTCGGCACCAACTGCAGGGTGTAATCGGGGTGGTCCTTGGGGACCTCGCCCATCTGGGCGGACGTCTCGATCATCTGTCGGGCCCGATCGCAGTCCTGCAACGCCAGGTACGCCCTCGCCAGATACAGGTACGGAAAGAAGTTGATCAACTGGCCGCCGGTCGTCGGTCGGCGAGGCCCCGGGGCAGGCCCCTTCTGGATGGCACTCATAAGACTCTCGACGGCCCCTTGGGGATTACCCTCGCGTAACTGTCGGAGGCCCAGCCAGTAATAGAGGTCCCACGACTGCTGGGCAACGGCCAAGGGGGTCGTCACCATGCCAAAGGTCCCGAAAAAGCCCCAGAGGTAGACGAGGACTCGGTCTAGATTTGGCTTTAATGTTCGCCCCTTTGCCCGGTCCCCCTCCCTCGAGGACGAGGAGTCCCACCGCCGAATGCCTCTTTCCTGGGGGAGGAGCCCGGTGCGGGGGAACCCTATCAAAGATAGACCTTGATGGGACACCAGTGACCGTAAGGTCCGGTGGACCCCGAACCCCGTCATGGGGTCGCCTCCAGTCTCATCGGGATCAGAAGTCGGCTCCCGCCCCGCAGGACCTCGACCTGGACGAGGGCGCCGGGCGGCCGCTTCTGTAAGATCGCCCGCGCGTCTTCCAGCTTTCCGACCGGCTGACCATCGAAGCTAATCAAGACGTCCCCCTCCCGGAAGCCGGCCTGAGCGGCCTTCGAGCCAGGTGGCACCCGCAGGACCGTCAGAGCCGTCTTGTTCGAGTCCGATAAGGGCCGGTCGGCGACTTCCATCCCCAAGACGAGGGCGCCGCCCGACGCTGAAGCGGCCGGAGGCTGGCCGAGTTCGTACCGCAGGCGGATCATCGCCGCCCTGGCCGATTCCAGCCATTCGGTCCCCTGCCGGGCCCCGCTGACGGCCAGATCGTAAAGCGTCAGGGCGTCCTGCCTTCGGCCGAGCTGTTCATAGACCCGAGCTAACTGGTAATACGCATCCACCCACCAGGGGGACATCCGGGTGACGAGTTCGAGCTCGCGGACGACCTCTTCATAAGCGCCGGCTTGGAGCCGGACCTGGGCGACCCGCCAGTGGTTATCGGCTTGCGGTGTCAGCGGCAGGGGCTCCGTCCGCAGGGCCAGGGCCAGGACCCGCCGTTGGATGCTCCGGAGCTCGGGCGTCGTCGGATGGAGGTTGATGTAATCCGTGTAGGCCGTGATGGCCGGCACGGGCCGGTCCTTGCCGACGATGTCGGCGTAGACGAGGAGCGCTTCGTCCAGCGTAGGGTCCATCTCCCGGGCGGCCGTGACCTTCGATTCGTCGCCTGTCCGCCGGGCTTCGTCCAAGAGGGCTAAGGCGGCGCCTCGCGTCCAGACGGCTCGGGCCTCAGCGGCTGAATACGGAATCTCCAAGGTAGCATCTTGGCAACTCAAGGTGACCCGGAAGGACTCGGGGGCCTCTCGGTATCGACGGGCGACGGCCGATGCCAGAGCGACCCGGGCCTGACCCCTCGGGTCGGTCTCGACCTGCTGAACCTCGACGCCGTCCAAGGCAACCCGCACGGGACTCGGTGAGATGGGCGTCGGCTCGATGGGGATGTCCCGGCCCGTGTCCCGCCAGGGATTCTGCTTTTCCGGAAGCGGCTTCTCGGTCCGCTCGGGCCGTCGCAAAAACGTCGTGGCGATAGACAAACCGATAAGGCCGGCCCCGGCGGGCAGGCCGTACTTATACACTTTGTCCAAAGACTGAGCCGCATCCTCGGGTAAGCCTTCCACATTCTGGATGATCAGCTTAGAAGCGATCGCAATGACCAGACTCGTGAACCCTAAGTCCCGCATGGCTCGTTGCAGGGACCCCATTTTCCAGCGCCTCGTGACCTCGATAGGGCGGAACACGTCGGCGACCTGCTCGGGCGCCGTGGCGACCCGCTCGCACCGGACGTCCAGGCCCTCCGGGCCGGAGCTGACCCGGACCAGACGGACGGACCCGACTCGCGTCCGTGTCATGTCCAGACGAAGTTCCTGACGGACAGGCGGCCCGGTCTCGACGCGGGTCACACTACAGCCGGCCACCACACCCGTCGCCGCCAGACAGAACCAGCCGGCCAGTTCGTGAAAACGCACCATGGCATCCCCCTATATGCCGAGTAGTAAGGCCATAAGGCGTGGGACGACAGCGTACCCGTCTCGCCTTACTGCCCGATCGCCTTATTGCCTTACTGCTCGGTTCACGGTACCTCCGGGAGGACGACCCCCTGCAAGTCGTAGGTAAACTTTTGAATCTTCCCCGCCTCGACGGCGACCCGGAACGTCACCGGTCGGTCCAGACGGGGGTGCCGAACCTGGACCTCGTAGACACCGGTCCGGACCTCGGGCATCCGGAGGGGCGTATAGCTCGGCTTCGGAAGCGGGGGTGACCAGCCGTCCGATACACGACGGATGCTCAAGACTTCCGCCCAGGGCAGGACGTTGAGGTCCAACGTCCCCAGGGGCTCCGGCGTCTCTCCAGCGGCCTGTGCCGGAGGCGTCGGGTCCGCCGCCGGCGGGAGAACGACCGGTGTCGGATGAGCATCGACCGACGGCGATGCAGGCACCGGCGATGTCGTCGCCGGGGTCGTCTTCGCCGACTCGGTCGCCTGGGGGGTCGATTCCCGGGCCGGGACCACGGCGGGCTCACGGAGGACTTGATAGACAATCCCGGTCCCGAGACCCAGACCCAACAGACTCCCCAACAGCAGGACCCACCGGAGCCACGCCTGTCGGCCCGGGGTCCGGCCGGCCGGCTCCAGGACGATAGAAACTTCCGAGGGTGTCGACGTCGGACCCGGAACGACAGCCGTTTCGACCCCCGATATCATCCCACCCGTTTCAGCGGCGACAGCCGAGGCTACCGGCTGGGTCGTCTGGTCGTGCCACTCGCCCAGCCGTCGGATAAGGGCCACTAGGTCCTGCTCCATGTCGTAGGCCGAAGGGTATCGTTCTTCAGGGTCCTTCGCCAGAGCTCGGGCCAGGACCGACCTAATGTCTGGATTGTAGGGAAGGGCCGGGACGTCTGGAATGTCGGCCGGTTCGGGGGAAAGGATTTTGTAAAAGACTGTCAGGGGATGGTCGCCCTCGAAGGGCCGCCGGTAAAACAGGAGTTCGTACAGGACGGCGCCCAGGGCGAAGATATCCGTCCGGCCGTCGATCCGATCCCGCTCGCCGCGGATCTGCTCCGGCGCCATGTAGTGAGGCGTCCCGACCGTCAGGCCCGTCTGGGTGAGGTGGGTCGTCCCCACCTTGGCGATCCCAAAGTCCATGACCTTCGGGACACGGCCCTCCAGGAGGCGGATATTGGCAGGCTTGATGTCCCGATGGACGATCCCCCGAGCGTGGGCGTATCCCAGGGCGTCGCAGACTTGCCGGATGATGTCGAGCTTTTCCAGGACGCTGAGGGGTGCCCGCCGACGGATGAGGTCGTCCAGGTCTTCCCCCTCGAGGTACTCCATGACGATGTAGGGGACGCCGGCCTCCTCCCCCAGGTCGTGGATCGTCACGATGTTGGGATGCCGCAGGTGGCCCGCCGCCTGGGCCTCCCGGATGAATCGCTCCTTCAGGTCGGGGTTTTGAGCCATCTCCGGAAGCATAACCTTGATAGCCACGTCCCGGCCGATGAGGGGGTCATACGCATGATAGACCCGGCCCATCCCGCCCTGGCCGAGCAAACGCCGGATGACATACTTCCCGATGCGTTCGGGGACTACCGCCTCGCCCTCCCGTTCGCTCATCAGCCGAGCCTCGGTGGAAGGGGCATGCGGAAAATGAGTAAAGCGGAAAATGAGTAAAATAGTTTAGACCTGCCAGGTGCAGGATGCAAGATAAGTGTCCGGTACTCGGCAAAGACCGAGCACCGGATAAACCCACTTAATGCTTCGTCAAACTTTCGTTTTGTTGCTCTTTCTCCCCTTCCCCGGCCTTTCCCCAGAGGCGAGGGAATCCGGCGGACACGTCGGCGACCCAACCAGGGACCGAGGACAAGGATGGGTACCGGCCTGCGCCGGTTTCCCGTCCCCCGTCCCCGGCACGGGATGAGGCTGTGTAAAAATTAAAAAATAAATATTTATAAAAATTAACATCCGATACCGTGTTTTATCCTGCATCTTGCATCGTGTATCGTGTATCGTGTATCTTGACATTCGGTATCCTGAGGTCCGCGTATGGACCGGCGCCGATTTAGAAAGAAAAAGTCGGAATATATCGTCCCCGGGGGCCTTTCAGAGGCCCTCCTCCAAAAAGTCTTTGAGCATGCCCCCATGGCCATCGCTCTGGTCGATGGGACGGGCCGACCCGTCCTGGTCAATCAGGCCCTCTGCGACATGCTGGGCTACACGGCCGACGAACTGTATCGCATGCGCTTCACCGAGTTCACCCATCCGGAGGACGTGCATGCAGATGGGGAACTCTTTCGAGAACTCCTGAAGGGCCGGCGGAGTAGTTATACTCTTCGCAAGCGTTACATTCGGAAGGACGGGCAGGTCATCACGGCCTTGCTCAGCGTGGGCCTCTTACGGGACGAACGGGGCCGTCCCCAGGTCATTATCGGGATGGCCCGGGATATCACCGAGCAGGTCGCCGTTGAGGCCCAGGCCCGGGCATACTTGGACCGACTGGAACTCCTCCAAGCAGCCCTGGAACATGCCGGCGAGGCTGTTTTTATCACGGACGTGAACGGGACGATCCGGTGGGTGAACCCAGCCTTTACGACCGTCACGGGCTACACGGCCGAGGAGGCCGTCGGACAGAATCCGCGCATTCTCAAGTCGGGTTTCCATCCGCTTGGGTTTTACGAACGGTTTTGGTCGCACATTCTGTCGGGTCAGGTCTGGCGGGGGGTCCTCATTAACCGCCGGAAAGACGGGACGATTTATTACGAAGAAAAGACGGTCGCCCCGGTGTGGGATGCCGGGGGCCGCATCGCTCACTTTGTCTCTATCGGGGAAGACGTGACCGAGCGGATTCAAGCTCAGGAGGCTCTGGTGCGGCGCGAGTGTCATTTGATGGCTCAGAACCGCATCCTCTCGGCCATCCTGGAGGTGGCCGACTTGGACGAGCGACTGAACCGGATCTTAGACGCCGTCCTGGAGGCGCTGGGCGTCGAAATGGGGAGCATCCACCTGGTCGAGGGAGACCGGGTCATCCTGCGGGCGTGGCGGGGGCTTTCGGACGAGTTCCGAGCGCATGTACAGGTCTTTCCAGCCGATGAAGCG
>JANXAA010000175.1 GCA_025061865.1 Acidobacteriota bacterium
CGTTGGAAGACCTCCCAATTGTTCCGGCCAGAAAATCGACTTTCCCCGACGTACACGAGGAGCAGTCGGGCCAGGACCCAGTCCCGGGCCGAGGCTAAGGAATACCGCTCCCAGCCCCGCCACGTCCACCGCCAGGCGTGGAGACCCCCGTAAGCCGCCGCCAGGTGGTCCTGCAGGCCCGTCGGGACTTGAATGCTCTGGGTCTCCAGAAAATAAGCCTGTCGGACGAGGGAAGGGCGGGAGAAGGCGGTGCCCTTCCAGCGAGTCAACGCCCCCAAGAGGGCGACCGTCAGGGCGGACGAGCCTCCGAGGCCCGAACCCGGCGGGACTTCGGAGGCGATACGAATCCGCAAGGGGTGTGGGGGATCGACAGTGCGGACGACCCTCCAGACCAGTTTCCACGCCTCGGGCGGCTCGGCCGCCAGCGTCTCGGCCGTCCACGTCGGGAGGTCCGACCCGCTTTCCAGGACCCACCGGGACGACGGCTCCGTCGTCACCCGTTGGTAGCGGTCGATAGCGATGTTGACCGTCAGGCTATCGGGGAAGACCGCATAGAGGGGCCAGATGTCCAGCGTGCCGCCGGCCAGGTCCACACGCACGGGCGCCTCTGCGATCCATCCCATCGCCTACTCCTCGTCCGCCGGGAAGCGTCGGAAGAAGAGCCAGTAAAAAAGCCACTGGACGGCGATGCTCCAAGCTAAAATACCGAGCGTCTCGACCCAGTACTCCCACAGGCCCAGGATGTGAACGACGATCCCGGCGATAAGGAAGCCAGCCGACCACACGTAGAGAGGCCGCGGCAGTCGCACGTACAGATACTGAAGCCAGCTCAGCACCACGACGATCAAAGCGGCCCCGAGTAAGACCATCGCCGGATTCTCATGAATTGAGTGGCTCCGTGAGGAAGGATCCGAGGGAGGAAAGGAAATGGACCATGGCGGGCCCGACGAGACTCGAACTCGCGACCTCAGGCTCGACAGGCCTGCGTTCTAACCACCTGAACTACGGGCCCGCTGGACGACGGCTCTGTACCTAAATATACGAAGCCCCTCGCGGCGTGTCAAGGCTTGGGACGTTCGGGCATCCGGCGGTTCGGGCATTCGGCAATGGGGTAAATAGGCCGACGGGCAGGTCGGCCGTCTCAACGGGAATCTACAGTCTGCGACCGATGTGTTACAGGTAAGATAAGAGACGGCGGATCTAAGCCCCGCTCGCTAGAATGGGGTCGTCAGCGCAAGATCGGCCGGATGCCAGATGCGACATGGGGATCCCAGGTCCCGGCCCATCGGTGTTGGGTCGTAGGGACCGGAGGTTGAGGGATCGGGCAATCGGGCGTTTTCCAGACCCCTGGCCCTCGACCCCGACTCTTAACTCTTCACACCCCACGTGTGGGGACTCGGCATCCGGGACTTGAGACCTAAGAGCATCCCCATGCGATGGCCTGGGCATTTGCGGAAAGCCGTCTTTTTGGAACGGAATTCCCGGTTTCATGGTCGGGTCCGGGACGGCCGACGGGTCCGGACCGTCCACATTCCGAATTCGGGTCGGCTCGGGGAGCTCCTCTTTCCAGGCAATCGGGTCGGCTATCGGCCCCGCCGGGCGAATCTGGATCGCCGGACGGAGGGAACAGTCCTACTGGCCCAGACGCCCAGCGGCGGGTGGGCCAGCATCGATGCCCGTCTGCCGCCCCGGCTTCTCTTAGAGTATCTCCAGGGATCCCAGGTCTCGTCCTGGGGCCGCCTCCGGACCTGGCGGCTGGAGCCCGCTATTCCGTTAGAGGGCCATCGGGGTCGACTCGACCTGTGGTTGGAGACGAACCGAGGGGCTTGGTGGGTCGAGACCAAGTCGGTCACGCTCGTTCGAGACAGCGTCGGCTACTTCCCGGATGCCGTGACGGTCCGGGGTCGCCATCACGTGGAGGCCCTGACGGCTATGCATCGGGCCGGATACCCGGTTGCCTTGATCTTTGTCGTTCAGCGGTCTGACGCCCGGGCAGCCGCCGTCGACGGGCAGACGGACCCAGCGTTGTACGAGGCCGTGGAGAGGGCCCGAGTGGCCGGCGTACCCGTGCGGGCCTTCGCTTGTCGGGTCACCTGGCGGTCGGTTCGCATCGACCGGGAAATTCCATTCGCAGGTTGACGAGAATTCGGCTTGAGCCGGTGGGCAGACCCTATAGGCTTGTAACCCGTGCCCCCTTGGCCTACATTGGAGGGGAAAACTGCAGGACGTGGGGCGATGACGGCTCGCAAGCGTCCGGTCCATCCCCGCCAGCCGGGCCTCTTGGGGGATGAGCAGCGGACCCCCGTGGAAGGTCCTGCCGAACCGGTGGCAGCGACCCCTGCCGAGGTCATCCCCTTAGCCGAACGCCTCCGGCCCCGTATACCCGATGAATTCGTGGGTCAAGCCCACCTGATGCGGGCGAGCGGTCCGATCCGTCAGCTTCTTCAGGAACGCCGGGTCGTCTCCTGTGTCCTGTGGGGTCCCCCGGGCACAGGAAAGACGACCCTAGCGGCCATGATGGCCCGGGCCTGCGCATGGCCGACCGTATGGACGACGGCCGTCTACCTGACGACACCCCAGCTCCGGAAGCTCTTCCGTCGGGCCCAGGACCTTTTCCGGACCCGACGGATCCCCCTCGTCATCGTCGTCGATGAGGTCCACCGCCTGAATCGGGCCCAGCAGGCGCTGTGGCTTCCTTGGGTCGAGCGGGGGATCGTCGTCCTGGTCGGGGTCACGACCGAGAATCCGTCCATCGCCCTCATCCCGCCGCTCCTGTCTCGCCTGTACGTCTTTCGTCTCCAGCCCCTGGCTTCAGAGGAACTTCGTCAGCTCTTTCAGCGGGCCTGGGTGTCCCTTGGTCTGGAAGGCATCCCCTGGGAGACCGACGCCCTGGAGGCGGCCCTGACGTGGGCGGCTGGGGACGCTCGGCGACTGATCCAGCTCGTCGAGGCCGTCGGCCAGGACGTCCGCACGCGGGACCTTCCAGCTGTCGATCGGTCCGTCGTCCAACAGTGGGTCGCGGCGATCCTCCCCGTCATGGACCGGGGCGGCGAGATGTTCTACAACCTCATCTCAGCGCTCCAAAAGAGTATCCGCAACAGCGACCCCGACGCCGCCCTTTACTGGCTGGCCCGTCTTGTCCTGGGCGGAGCCGACCCCCGGTACATCGCCCGTCGGCTCATCCGGACCGCCGTCGAGGATATCGGCCTGACCGAGCCCCGAGCCCTCGGGATGGCTGTCGATGCCCTCCGGGCCTTTGAGCAGATCGGTTCTCCCGAAGGGGAACTCGTCCTGGCGTGGGTGACTGTGTTTTTGGCGACGGCGCCTAAGAGTCATCGGGTGTACATGGCCTTCCAGGAAGCCTTGAAGACGGCCGAAGCGACGGCCGGCGAACCCGTCCCTCTCCATCTGTGCAACCCCGTGACGTCTCTCATGGAGGACTGGGGCTACGGGAAGGGCTACCAGTACGCCCACGACGTGGAAGCCGGGGTAACCCCCATGGAGTGCTTCCCCGAGGCGCTTCAAGGGACTCGTTTTTACCATCCGACGGCCCGAGGGATGGAGCGCCGGATCCGCCGATGGCTGGCCTACATCCGCAAACACCGAGGCCCCGCCGAAAACCCACCCCAGTAGCTGGGCCGGACGTTCGGTGTAGGCAAGCACCGCCAGAGAGATTGGCATAAGGTCATTGATACGCCCCTTTCAAGAAACGGGACCCCTCCGGGAAAGACCGATTTGCAATGTGCCATCCGGAGTCCCCGACCTGGCGGCGTCCAGAGCCGCCGAGATCCAGCCGCCCCCAAGGAGACGACCCTCGGCGTCATAGAACACGGCGGCCTGCCCTGACGTGATGGCCCGCTGGGGCGTCTCGAAGACGACGATAGCGCTCCGACCGTCCGGGCCCGGATAGACGACCGCCGGGGCGTCCTCATGACGGTATCGGATTCGGGCCAGGACCCGAAGAGGTCCCGTCGGCGGCAAGACGGACACCCAGTTCAGGTCCTCGACCTGCATGGCGTCATGGTACAAAGCCGCCTCTGGACCGACGACGACCGTCTGAGTCTCCGGGATGAGGTCCACGACATAGACAGGCCGGCCCAGGGCCAGACCCAGACCCCGCCGCTGACCGATCGTGAAGAAATGCACGCCGGGATGTCGGCCCACGACTTGACCCTCGGTCGTCACGACGGGTCCCGACCGGACAGCCTCGGGGCCCAACGTCCGGTGGAAGAAAGCTCGGACGTCTCCGTCCGGGATGAAACACAACTGTTGGCTGTCCGGCTTGTCGGCCGTGGTGAGGCCTAAACGGCGGGCGATGGCCCGGACCTCGGGCTTCAGGAGTTCGCCCAAGGGAAAGAGAGCCCGCTGAAGCTGGTCCTGCGTGAGACGGAACAGAAAGTAGGATTGGTCCTTCTGGAGGTCCCGGGCCTTCAGGAGGACGCACCGCCGAGTCTGAGGGTCTTGGACCAGACGCACGTAGTGACCCGTGGCGACCCACGAGCAGCCCAGGACTTCAGCCTTCCGTACGAGGGCGTCGAACTTTAAGATGCTGTTGCACTGCACGCAGGGGACGGGCGTCCGACCCCCGAGGTACGATCGCAGGAAAGGCTCGACGATAGACTCCCGGAATGCCTCCTCTAGGTTCAGGACGTAGTGCCGAATCCCCAATCGGGCGGCGACCCGTCGGGCGTCATAGGTGTCCTCGACCGAACAGCAACGACCCGCCCGGGCCGGCGCTTGGGCGCGATGGTCCCATAATTGCATCGTAATGCCTATGACATCGTAACCCATCTCTCGGAGCAGGGCGGCCGTCACGGAACTGTCGACGCCGCCGCTCATGGCGACCAAGACTCGCTCGGCCATCGTCGGTATGCCTCATTCGGCTAGCGTTCTGGCTGTGGGATTAAAGGGACGAAATGAGCGCGCGATAACCCATGAACTATCAGCCCTCGTCCTTGGATTCTGACCTGAAGACCGGTGACCTCTTCCAAAGATAGCCTGCCGAGGACGCGATTCAAGGTCTCGGTGACATCCCCGAGGCCCGGAGGTCTCCCGAAGCCCAGCCGAGACCCCGTATCTCGGCAGTGATCCGAGTCCCTCTCCTCAAAGGGGCGAGGGAACCCAGCGGGTGTGCTCCTTCCTGGCGGGAGCGGCCGGGTGAGGGAGACCCTTCTGCGTCCCAGATGGCTCGCCACCTGTATCTCTGTCTCTCAGCCTGATCCGCCCCCGAGTAGGGTCGACCCTACCGGGGCCGGCCTCGGGCCGAAAGGGCTTCGAGTAAGATCTTAGATGAGGCCAATGGGCGCTTGACATCCTCTGTGAAGGGT